>JBAQCK010000023.1:0-23703 GCA_049294075.1 Bacteroidales bacterium
CCCTTGCACCCCATGCAAGTGCGCTAGCCAACTGCGCCACACCCCGATAATCCTGCCCGGACAATAAGACCCCCGTAAGGGCGCCGGAAAATCACTGCAAATTTAATCAAGAATTCCAAACAGAAAAATTTTACGATGCCAACCTGATTGGAAAAAGAACCTAACTTTGAAAAAATGATAACCAGACTGAAAAAACCACAATGAAGAAAGGACTTTGGTCTGTCATTATTCTGACAGCATTTATATCATGCGACAGAGCACAGTATGTGTCAACTATCCAGGTTCCGGGAAGGGACTTGTGGTGCACTATTGACACCGCGGGCGAAAGTGTGATCCCCAGCGGCAGAATCGTTAAACCCTATGGCAGATTTGTCCGGATTGCCCCCGACCCATTCGGCCTGACTCTTTCACCTGACGGAACCATCGCCCTGTCGGTTCATAATAACCTGCAAACGCTCATAAATACTGCTGATAACAGTACAACTGAGGTGTCCGCCCACTTCCGTGAAAAGGGATCGTACATGGGTGCCGCAATAACAAGGGATAACAAAATTGCATACCTGAGCGGAGGCGACAGCGGGGATATAATAATTATGAACCTTGAGTCGAAAGAAAGCTCCGGCAGAATCTCCCTTAACGGGAAATCCGGCGGTAAGGACTTCAGCGGCAGCCTTGTCGGTGATATTGTTTTGTCGGAGGATGAGAAGCGACTTTATGTACTCGATCAGTTCAATTTCAGGATGGTGATCCTTGACCCTGAAAGGAAAACGGTGCTTCACTCAATACCTGTCGGACGTTTTCCCCTGGGGATAGATATTTCTCCTGACGGTAAATTCGCCTATGTAGCCAATACGGGAATATTCGATTATCCCCTTGCACCAGGACTGACAGAAGAGAATCTCGAAGAAGCAGGACTGTATTTTCCGCCTTATGGCCTTCCTTCTGAGGATGCCAGCAAGGGTACCGAAATTGACGGCCGCCTGATACCAGGACTTGGTAGTCCGGATGTTCCGGAAGCTGTGTCAGTGTGGACTGTGAGCCTCGACAGCAACAAGGTCATATCAATGGAAAAAACAGGCTACAGGATGGGGGAGAGGGTCGAGGGTCTCGAGATTGTTGGCGGATCAAGCCCTAATTCAATTGCCGCCGGCCGGAACAGGGTTTTCGTCAGCAATGCCACCAACGATAACATCTCGGTAATGGATCCGGTGTCAGGAAAGGTGATTTCAAATGTCAAACTCAATATTGATCCGCGGATCGATTCATTCAGGGGAATGATACCTTTCGGAATTGAACTCAGCAATGACGAATCAAGGCTTTATGTGGCTCTGAGCGGACTCAATGCCATTTGTGTGGTTGATGCGGTGAGTCTGAACGTTCTCGGATATATTCCCACCGGATGGTTCCCGACCAAGTTACGGATCTCTCCGGACAACAGGACTCTTTATGTCGTTACAGCACGCGGACTGGGATCGGGCCCGAATGGCGGAAAGAACTTTGTCCTTACTTCTGCCGGCACCTATGTGGGCGACATCATGCAGGGCACCTTTGAGAAAATAGACATCGGACAGATAAACCTTGATATTTCGACCAGGCAGGTTGTGGACAATACCTTCAGGGAGATCAGAATAAAGGACGATCCGGGTAATCCCCTGCCACCCGTTGCCGGAATAAGAAAGAGCCCCATCAGGCATATAGTTTATATTACAAAGGAGAACAGGACCTTTGATGAAGTGTACGGAGAGCTTGCTCACGCTGAAGCCGATCCTTCCCTGGCAAGATATGGCTTGAATGTTAGTGTGGCAAGCAGGGACAGAACACGGATGGTGAACAATGTCAACGTAATGCCCAACCACCAGAAGCTTGCAAAAGAATTTGCCGTCAGTGACAATTTCTACTGCGACTCCGATGCCTCCGTCCACGGTCACAGATGGATGGTGGGAACTTATCCCAACGAGTGGGTGGAGATAAACAGCTCGATGGACATAACAAGGGATTTGTTCAGCTCCGCTTCCGGCAGGAAATACGTGGCCGGTTCCTCGGGAGCCGTGTATCCCGAGGATTACAACGAAGCCGGAGGCATGTGGGAACACCTGTCGAGACATGGAATCAGTTTTTTCAACTTCGGTCAGGGTTTCGAATTCTCAGGTGCCGATGAACAGCAATGGCATAAGTACACGGGAATAAAGATGGGGGTTATGTTCCCTATGCCCAAGCCTTTATATGACAGGACCTCACGGAAATATGCAACATACAATACTAGTGTTCCCGACCAGTTCAGGATTGACATGTTTGAGGAGGAGCTTGAAGAAAAATGGCTGTCAGGAAAGGAAGAGTTTCCGGCTGTAATCACAATGATCATCCCCAACGATCACGGTTCATCGGAGAGGATTGAAGACGGATATCCCTTCAGGGAATCGTACATGGCCGACAACGACCTTGCCCTTGGAAGGGTTATTGAGAAATTAAGTCATAGTAAATGGTGGCCCGAAATGCTGATAATAGTCACTGAAGATGACGCACAGGACGGACGCGACCACATAGATGCCCATCGTTCACTGCTGATGATGATAAGTCCGTGGATAAAAAGGGGATATGTTTCCCATTCACATTCCAATTTCGGAGCTATCCTGAAAACCATATACAACATTTGTGATATCCCGGCACTGAACCAGTTCGATGCCACTGCCACCCTTTTGCAGGATTTCTTCACCGATAAGCCTGACCTTACTCCTTACCAGCCTGTTATGGTCGATAAGAGGATATTCGACCCTCAGAAGGCCCTCGATCCCTACGACCGCGATTTCAGGTGGGAATCACTCGGCGAATCGCCCGAAATAGACAACGAGGATGATTTCAGGTCAAGTCATCAGGAACAAACCCTTATTGAAAACAAGTAACTTCAATGACTAATGAAAATCTGAGGTGAGCCGGCCGGCCTCCATAAGGATTTTCGAATAAAGTTAATTAAATTTGCACCTGAAACATATAAAAATATACACAGATATGGATGTGTTCAAGCCCCTTGATCTTTCAAATGACAATCAGCAGACTGAAGGAACTGTAACAGAAAAGGTAAAATGTCTGATAATAGGTTCCGGTCCTGCAGGTTACACGGCTGCAATTTATTCCGCACGTGCAAACCTTAGTCCTGTTCTTTATACCGGAATTCAGATGGGGGGCCAGCTGACCACTACTACCGAGGTTGACAACTATCCGGGGTTTCCTGATGGTGTAACCGGACCTGAATTAATGGAGCATTTTAAAAAGCAGGCCGAGCGTTTCGGTACCGATATCCGCTTCGGCGTCGCGGTGAAGGCAGATTTTTCGGGGAAAATCCACAGGGTGACTTTTGATGACGGAAAGATCATTGAAGCCAATGCAGTCATAATAGCCACGGGAGCCACCGCAAAATACCTGGGGCTTGAGGCTGAAGCCCGCTATGCCGGGATGGGAGTATCGGCTTGTGCCACCTGCGACGGATTCTTTTACAGGGGGAAGGATGTCGCGGTTGTCGGGGGAGGAGATACTGCAGCTGAAGAAGCTACATATCTTGCAGGTCTGTGCAACAAGGTTTACCTGGTAGTCCGGAGGAACGTGCTGAGAGCATCAAAGGCAATGCAGGAAAGAGTCGTTAAAACCCCCAATATCGAGATTCTCTGGGAACACCAGGCGATAGACCTGTATGGTGAAAAAGGGGTTGAAGGCGTGGTGCTGGTAAAGAAGAAGGGAACACCTGATGAGCAGATAATCAGGGTTAAGATCGATGGTTTCTTCCTTGCAATCGGACACACACCGAATTCTGAGGTCTTCAAGAATTTTGTCGAAACCAACGAAAACGGTTATATAAGGACCATTCCCGGGACGTCGAAGACCTTAATACCTGGTGTCTTTGCTGCAGGTGATATTCAGGATCCAGTATACCGTCAGGCGATAACGGCAGCTGGTTCGGGATGTATGGCAGCCACTGACGCGGAACGATACCTTGTTGAACAACAATGAAGACATTTAAAAAGACCTTTAAAATAAACGCCGAACCTTCTGATGTTTATTCGGCCCTTGTCAATCCTTTTACGATCGAGTTGTGGTCGGGTTATCCGGCAGAAATGTCGGAGGAGCCGGGTACCGAGTTTACCCTCTGGGAAGGTGATATCAGCGGCAGGAATCTTGAATTCGTAAAGGACAGAAAAGTGGTCCAGGAATGGTACTTCGGCGATCAGCAGGAAAAGTCGATAGTTACAATTGATATCAGACCGGAGGGGGAGAACTCTGCAGTGACAGTCGAGCATTCGAATATCCCTGATGATGAATTTGAACAGATAGCTGAAGGCTGGAGGGAATTCTACATGGGTGCAATAGCAGGCTTTTTCAGTCCTGATTTCTGAAAGCCTTACCGGCACAAAGCCCGGTCTTTCCCATCATTTCGAAAATATCTTCACACGATGCAAAGATCAGTGAGGCAATCCCTTTATAGCACATTGAGCCTGCAGTTTCCTGCATCCTCTCGTACCACGCAGGCAGCCATGTCATTATGTGATAACTTATAAATCTTCTTATCTCTTTTGCCATTTCGAAGCGGCAGGCTTCATCATCGAGGGTTATGTATTTATCAATCAGGAGAGTGATAAACAGCAGTTCAATTCCAAGGTTATCATCGGCAGCTTTGTAATCTGATCTTTTCTTCCAGCCGTAGGAATTGTAGAAATCTGTAACATTTTCCTTCCCGGTTACTGCATCCATAAGCGCATCTGTAAAGGCTGACTTATATGGTGGTGCCAGAGGTAATCCATAGCTGGCAGAAAAGAGTCTCCTGAAATCCTCCTGCAGAATGCTTAAGCAGGTTGACTTGTCGGTGCAGGATTTTCTTAGCTGCGATGCTGCCTCAATGAAGCGCGGATTGGTACTGTTGACCGGAAGTGCCTTTATTATGCCTTTTTGCCAGAAATCCACCACACATTCTTCCACAGGTTCATTCATTATCATTGATCCTGCGAAATAAAGCAGCATGTTATAGCCCTTCAGAAGGTTTTTTATGTTTTTGTCCAAACTTATTTCCATTATTGCAGCCTGAAATCACTTACTTTTTTAGATTGACCACACGAGTTGCCGTTTTCTAATAAACCGACGGAAATGAAAAATGTTCAGACTGGATTTATTAAAGCAGATTGAGTTTTAAGCAGATTATAAAAAAAAAGCTGCATGTTGATGCAGCTTTTTAACGGGTTTTGGTTTGTTATTTTGAGAAATCGGCCATAACATGAGGATATTCGTCGTTGTCGAATTTCTTTTTTATCTCCCTGAATGCATTAACTGTGTATTCGACATCTTCAAGTGAATGAGCAGCTGTCGGTATTATTCTGAGCATTACCACATCTCTGGGCACAACAGGATAGATGACTATTGAACAAAATATGTTATAATTCTCTCTAAGGTCGTAAATCAGCTGGGTAACTATTTCGAGCGGGCATCTGAAGAATACTGGAGTCACAGGCGATTCCGTCTTTCCAAGGTCAAGCCCGGCTTCGCGCAGACCCGACTGAAGAGCCCTCACTATTGTCCATAACTTTTTCCTGTATTCCGGTCTGGTCTGGATCAGCTCAAGTCTTTTGATGGCGCCAAGTGTCATGGCCATGGGCAGGGCTTTTGCATAAATCTGCGAGCGGAGATTGTATCTCAGGTAGTTTATAACCTCCTTTGTGCTGGCCACAAATCCGCCGAAACCGGCCATTGCCTTGGCAAAAGTTGCAAAATAGACGTCTATCTGGTCCTGGACACCAAAGTGTTCTCCGGTACCTCTTCCGTTAGCGCCCATGGTTCCGAAACCGTGAGCATCATCCACCAGCAGGCGGAAATTATATTTCTTCTTGAATTCAGCTATTTCATCGAGTTTGCCCAGGTCGCCTGCCATACCGAAGACGCCTTCGGTAATTACCAGAATACCTCCTCCGGATTCAGCCACAAGTTTTGTTGCCCGCTGAAGCTGCTTCTCACAGCTTGCCATGTCGTTGTGGGCATATACAAACCTCTTGCCGAAGTGGAGGCGAAGTCCATCCATGATACATGCATGGGATTCGGAATCGTATACAATTACATCGTGACGGTCGACAAGAGCGTTGATGATGGAAACCATTCCCTGATAACCATAGTTTAAGAGATAGGCATCTTCCTTCATCTCAAACTCTGCTGCCATTTTTTCAAATCTTTCGTGATTTGTTGTCTGGCCCGACATCATTCTGGCACCCATTGGATAGGCAAGACCATATTGTTCAGTATATTCCGCGTCAGCCTTTCTTACTTCCGGATCGTTTGCAAGGCCGAGGTAATTGTTCAGGCTCCAGGCAAGTACCTGCTTTCCCCTGAACATCATTTTAGGGGCAATTTCACCCTCAAGCTTGGGAAACATGAAATAGCCGTACGCGAAACCTGAATGCTGACCCAACTCTCCCATGTTGGTTTTGATCTTGTTGAAAATATCCATTTTGAAGTACTTTTTAAAATTTGGCACAAATGTAAACAATACGGCTTATTCAGCGATACCACTTTATACCTAATTTGCCTTATAGTTAAATATTGGTCAACCATTCAGCGATTCAAAAAAAAGTTGTAATTTTGCACAACATTTTTTATGAAAGTCAGGCTATATATCTTAATTGCGGTTGCAATCAGCATCAGCTCATGTGGCGAATATGAAAAGCTGCTCAAGAGCACCGATTACGAATTGAAGAAGACAAAGGCCAGGGAGTTCTTTGATACAGAGCAATATGCCCGGGCGGCTGAATTGTTTTCCCAGGTCATTCCCAGGTTCAGGGCGACTGACGAGTCGGAGGAGCTAAACTGGCTCAATGCCCAGTGCTACTACAAAATGAAGCAATACGATGTTGCAGGGTCTTTCTTTAAATCGCTTACAGAGCAGTATCCTTTTGGAGATTATGCTGAAGAAGCGACGTTCCTGGGGGCCTTGTGCGATTTTAACATTTCTCCGAGGGCGGAGCTTGACCAGGAAAACGCGAGAAACGCCATTGAAGGATTCACCGTCTTTATTAACAGGTTTGGCAACAGTCCCAAAGTCGGGGAAGCCCAGGAATATCTCAGGATTCTTCAGGACAGGCTTGTTGAGAAGTCCTATCTGAATGCAAGACTTTATTACAACATGAAGCAATATAAGGCAGCTATTACGGCACTCACAAACAGCCTCAAGGAATACTCGGAGTCAAAGTACCGGGAGGAAATGATGTATCTCAAGCTTCATTCGATGTTTCTCTACGCGGAAAAAAGCGTTCCGAACAAGCAGAAAGAGAGATATCAGGAAACTCTGGATGATTATTTTTCGTTTATGGAGGAATATCCCGAGAGCAAATACTCAAAGGAAGTACAGAAGATTTACGAAACAACCGCCGGATATCTGAAGATTGATACGGTTAACAATTTAGTAAACAACCAGTAAAACAATATGGATTACAGAAAAACAATCGCGCCCACAACCACAGTGACCCGAAACATGGAGTTGCTGACCAAAGATACAGGGAACGTCTATGAAACGGTTATTATCGTTTCAAGAAGAGCAAACCAGATATCGGTTGAGATGAAGCAGGAGCTTAACAAGAAGCTTGAGGAATTTGCTTCCTATACCGATAATCTTGAAGAGGTCTTCGAAAACCGTGAGCAGATAGAAATTTCCAAGTTTTATGAAAGGCTTCCCAAACCTACGCTTATTGCACTTCAGGAATTTGAGGAGAGCAAGATATTTTACCGTAATCCTGACATCTCTCCGGCGAAGCCGAAAATCTGAAACCAATGCTTAAGGGGAAGAAGATACTTGTCGGAGTTACGGGAGGTATTGCGGCTTACAAGACACCCTCGATAGTAAGGCTTCTCGTTAAGGAGGGATGTGAGGTCATGGTAATAATGACCGATCGCGCGAAGAACTTCATAACACCCCTTACA
Source organism: Bacteroidales bacterium (assembly GCA_049294075.1). Taxonomy (GTDB): domain Bacteria; phylum Bacteroidota; class Bacteroidia; order Bacteroidales; family VadinHA17; genus LD21. The sequence continues at coordinate 7,945 of JBAQCK010000023.1, forward strand.
CTTTCTACATTATCCAGGAATCCTGTTCTGATTGAGTTTTTCAATTCTGAAAACGGAAGCTGGAACAGCCATATCGACCTTGGAACATGGGCCGATCTTTTCCTCATTGCGCCGGCAACAGCAAATACCATGGCAAAAATGGCAGGCGGAATTGCCGATAACCTGCTTCTTACCACTTTTCTTTCGGCCCGCTGCCCTGTTTTTGTTGCTCCGTCGATGGATGTTGATATGCTCGAACACCCTTCCACACAGAAAAATATAAAGACACTGGAAACCTATGGTGTTCACGTCCTGGATGCACCGGGAGGAGAGCTTGCCAGCGGACTTACGGGAAAGGGACGGATGTTGGAACCTGAAGACATTGTCGGGGAGATTAAATCTTTCTTCCTGAAAAAAAAAACTATAAGCCTCTGACCGGAAAGCGGGTTCTTATCAATGCGGGCCCCACTCGCGAACAGATTGACCCTGCCCGCTTCATCAGCAATTATTCAACGGGAAAAATGGGAATCGCCCTTGCCGACACTGCTGCCGATTACGGGGCAGAAGTAACACTTGTTCTCGGACCCGTGGGAAGAATCCCGGAACACCCATCAATAAAAATCATAAATGTTGTCACGGCTCAGGATATGGCATCTGAATGCATAGCTGCATTCCCCGGATGCGATATTGCAATTCTGTCGGCCGCGGTTGCTGATTTCACTCCTGCTGAAATAAGCGACAAAAAAATAAAAAGAGAAGGAGAGGACATCCTTCTGAAGCTTAAACCAACCCGCGACATAGCTGCAGCACTTGGGGAAATGAAAGGCAAATCGCAGATACTTGTCGGGTTTGCGCTCGAAACCCACAATGAAATGGCAAATGCGGCTGCCAAGCTGAAACGCAAGAATCTTGATCTGATAGTGATGAATTCACTCCGGGACAAAGGGGCGGGATTCGGTTTTGACACCAACAAGGTTACACTGATTGACAGTAACAATATTATTGATAAATTTGAGTTGAAATCAAAGGAAGAAGCGGCAAGGGATATTCTGGATAAGATAGTTTCGTTGCTTAAAAGCTGAAGATAATGAACCTGTTTGCATTTAAAAGATATTTCCTTCTGATACTGCTGGTTCAGTTCACCTGGACGATCCATTCCCAGGAACTGAACTGCAATGTCCAGGTATCCGCACAGAAGATTCAGGGTTCAAACCGGCAGGTGTTCGAGTCGATGCAGAGGGATATCTATGAATTCATGAACAATACGGTGTGGTCGAATCATGTTTTCAGCTACGCGGAAAGGATAGACTGCAATATCCTTATTAATCTTACAGAACAATATTCGGCCGATGAATTCAGGGGTACCATCCAGGTCCAGCTCCGGCGTCCCGTCTACAATACCACTTATAACTCCACAGTCCTTAATTTCGTCGACAATAATTTTCAGTTCAGGTATGTCGAGTTTCAGCCTCTCGAATTTGATCCCAACTCATACAGGTCGAGCCTTGTATCGGTTCTTGCCTATTATGCCTATCTGATACTTGGATTTGATTATGATTCCTTTTCCCCCCTTGGCGGGACGGAATTCTTCCAGGTGGCCGAAAAGATTGTTACCAATGCCCAGAATGCTGCAGAACCGGGCTGGAAGCCTTATGACGGATCAAGAAACAGGAACAGGTACTGGCTGGTAAAAAACATTCTCGATAAGGAATATGAAGGAGTGAGGAGGTTTATTCATGAGTATTATATAAACGGACTTGACAGGATGGAATCAAGAGCAGCTGAGTCAAGGGCTGGCATTGCCGAAAGCCTGAAACTCCTGCTGGAGGTGTACAGGGCAAAGCCTGATCCTTACATGTACCTGATTCAGATTGTACTGGAATCCAAGTCGGATGAACTGGTAAATATCTTCACCGAAGCATTCCCCGAGGAAAAGAGCAGGGTGATCCAGTTACTTATCGAGGTAGATCCGGGAAATAAATCGAAATACGAGAAGATAACAGCTTCCAGTTAACCATATTGCCCTATTATGCTTGTAAAACTTGCCGTTCAGAATTACGCGCTTATCAGAGAGCTTGATCTCTCTTTTGAGAACGGCCTTACGATCATAACTGGTGAAACAGGTGCGGGCAAGTCGATACTTCTTGGCGCCCTGTCGCTTATCCTGGGCTCCAGGGCCGATTCTTCGGTACTGCTTGACCTTACAGAGAAATGCATAGTTGAGGGCACTTTCAGGATCGAGGATTATGATCTTGAGGACTTTTTCACACGGAATGACCTTGATTTTGACAGTCAGGCCGTTCTGAGGCGCGAGATCAATCCGGCCGGCAAATCAAGGGCTTTCATAAACGACACCCCTGTGGTTCTGAATGTTCTGAAAGAGCTGGGCGACAGGCTTATCGACATCCATTCCCAGCATCAGACGCTGATGCTTAACAACAATGCCTTTCAGCTGAATATAATTGACTCATTCGCCGGGACCGGGCATCTTAAGGAGAAATACAGATCTGACTACGCCAATTTCCGAAAGATTCAGAAGGAATACCACGACTTAAAGGAAAAGCACGAAAAAAACCGCGCCGATCTGGATTACTACCAGGCACAGCTTAATCAGCTTGAGGAGGCCAGACTCAAAACAGGGGAACAGGAGGAGCTGGAGAAGGAACAGGAACTCCTTGAACATGCCGGAGAAATAAAGCAAGCCCTTGAAAATGCATCGAGGCTTCTTTCGGACGAAGCCGCTTCTGTACTTTCATTGCTCAGGGAGACAAGGACCACCATCGGAAAGATTGACTCATTTCTTCCCGCGGAACTAAAGATCCTTTCACGCCTCGACTCTTCATTCATAGAGCTTGATGATATTTCGAACGAGATCGCAAGGCTTGAACAGGAAACCGAAGCTGACCCCAGCCGCCTCGAACTGGTCAATGGCAGGCTCGATACACTTTATTCGCTTTTCAGGAAACATCGGGCAAAAGATCTGGAAGAACTGATTGCCAGAAAAAAAGAGATCGAAAATACCTTAACATCGATAGTCAGCAACGACGACAGACTTAATGAGCTGTCGAAGCTTCTGACACCTGCAACCGAATCGCTCGCAGCATCTGCCGGCAAGATATCTGAAAAGAGGAAATCGGCTCTCCCTGCCATCGAATCTAAAATAACAGAGCAACTTAAACAGCTGGGGATACCCAACGCGCGATTTGAGATTTCCCTCCTTCAAACCAGCGATTTCACATCTTCCGGAACAGATACTGCTGATTTTCTTTTCTCAGCCAACAGGCAGACACGTCCGGAGAACATTGCCCGGATTGCATCAGGTGGCGAATTGTCGAGAGTGATGCTCAGTCTCAAATCGCTGCTGACCAGAAGCATGAACCTCCCGACAATAATTTTCGACGAGATCGACTCCGGAGTATCTGGTGAAGTAGCCGATAAGGTGGGCCAGATTCTGTTCGGGATGGGGAAATACATGCAGGTGATCAACATTACCCATCTTCCTCAGGTAGCCTCCAGGGGGAATGTACATTACCATGTTTACAAAGAAGATACCGGTGACTCAACAATTACAAGGGTAAAATTGTTAAGTCCAGAAGAAAGAGTGCAGGAAGTTGCCAGGCTGCTGAGCGGGAGCGAGGTAACCGAAACAGCAATCAGGAATGCAAGGGAACTGATCAAAGCAGGAAGCGCTTAGGAAAAGTCACATAAGGCATATACCTTTAGTGAAACTTTAGATTTTAATGAGTAATGATTTAATAGCCAAATATGAATGAAGGTTTGTTAAAAGGAAAGAAGGGAATAATATTCGGCGCTCTTAATGATAAATCGATAGCCTGGCAGGTTGCCCTGAAGGCTCATCAGCAGGGAGCCAGCCTGGTTCTTACAAACTCTCCTGTAGCTGTCAGGATGGGAACAATTAGTGAGCTTGCCGAAATAACCTCCTCTAAAGTGATCGTTGCCGATGCAACGAGTATGGTGGATATTGACAAGCTGATAGCCGAGAGCCTTCAGGTATTCGGAGGGCGGTTTGATTTCGTCCTCCATTCGATCGGGATGTCACCCAATGTCAGAAAGGACATACCCTATGAGAATACCAGCTACGAGAACATGCTCAAGACCTTTGACATTTCGGCGCTGAGTTTTCACAGGATACTCCAGACCTGCTACAAGTATGATGCTATAAACGAGTGGGGCTCAGTTGTCGCGCTTACATATGTGGCGGCGCAGCGAACCCTCACGGGCTACAACGACATGGGCGACGCCAAGGCACTGCTGGAATCGATTGCCAGATCATTCGGATATATATACGGGCGCGACAGGAAAGTCAGGATAAATACGATCTCCCAGTCACCGACCCCCACAACGGCGGGAAGCGGGGTTCACGGTATCGAATCGCTTCTCGATTTTTCAGAGAGGATGTCGCCGCTGGGCAATGCCACTGCCGAGGAGTGTGCCGGCTATTGTGTGGCGCTTTTTTCAGATCTCACGAGAAAAGTGACGATGCAGAATCTTTACCACGACGGCGGATTTTCGAGCATGGGTATGAGCCTCAAGGCAATAGAACAGTACAACAAGAGCTTTGAGGAATGCGACTGTGATGATAAATAGCTAAGTATAAATACCTATTTTTCAAGCGATTTACCTGCAGATGAATCGCTTTTTTATATTTGAGCAACCTAAACTCCGCCGTATGATCAGGATGATTCGGAACAATAATTCTGGCATATGCCTTCGGGCTTATTATCGGTACCGCCGGTCTTCTTCCCCAGGGAAGTGAAGGCTTTAAGTATGCGCTCCAGGACGAGCCATCGCTCAGCAAACCGGTACTTGAGGCACTTATTGCTGAAGGAAAGGCGGGTTTTTCTTTCAGTTGCGCTGGCTCTTGTTGCGGGAGTTGTAATGGTGACAACCGGATTCTTCATGTGGAAGGACGCTTTCCCTGATGCCTGGAAACTTGCAGGAATGTTTGAGGGAATCTACACGGGAGGAACTCCAAACTTTGCTGCACTCAAGCTTATCCTGGATGTCGATGCCGACCGTTTCGTGGTTCTGTTCACATACGATACGATAGTGGGTGCATTCCTTGTGCTTTTCTTTGTCACCATTGCTCCCGGGATTTTCAGGGCTATCCTGCCCAAATATGAGGATAAAAACGGCGTGACTTTAGATGAGGAGTTAGTTAAGAAAGAGACTGAAGGACTTGATGATTTCCCGGTGATGCTTAAGAAAAAGATGCTTATCCCTCTCCTGAAAGCTTTGGGACTGAGCGTAGTAATTGCCGGAATCAGCGGAGCACTTTACATGTTTGCCCCGGTACCCGAAGAATTCAGGATGGCAGTGATGGTCCTTTCTGTTACCACACTGGGAATACTTGCTTCACTTTTTAAACCTGTAAACAGGATTGAAAAGACTTTCCAGCCAGGTATGTACCTGATCCTTGTTTTCTCCCTGACAGTTGCTTCCAGATCCGACATCAGAAGCTTGTTCGGACAGGGAATGTGGGATCTTATACTCTTCATATCATGGTGCTACCGGGGATCGCTTCTGCTGCATCTGCTGCTGGCGAAGATATTCCGTATCGACGCCGATAATTTCCTTATAACAGCCACCGCTTTCGTTTTTTCTCCTCCGTTTGTTCCCCTGGTGGCCAATGCCCTTAAAAACAAGGATGTAATTGTCACTGGGCTGACGCGAGGAAGGTAAGGGCTGAAACCAGCAACAAGATCAAAGTTTTTTTCATGTGGAAATAGTTGTAATTTTAAAGGTCACATGGAACCCACATGGATATATTTTCAGTCTTGTTTGTGTTTTGAAACATGTGGGTTTGATAGGCAAGAGTTTTGGTCACAGGGATAAAGGTAAAGGAAAATGGAAATCATATATTGAATTTTCAATATTTGCTACCTTAGGCTTCAATTTTACAACTAAATACATATATGGCTCTGTTAATAAAGAATATCAGGGAGCTGTTCGGAACGGTGGAGATGCCGTCCGGAACAAAGCGCGGGAAGGAGATGGGGGTGGTTGATTCGGTAAGAAATGCTTTTCTTTTTGCCGGAAATGACAGGATAACTTCTTTCGGCAGGATGGAGGATCTACCTGACAGGCTGAAAACCGGCCTGTCAGACCCGGAGATAATTGATGCCTCCGGCAGGTTTGTTTTTCCGTCATTCTGTGATTCCCACACTCATCTTGTGTATTCAGGAAGCCGTGAGCAGGAGTTTGCCGATAAGATACGTGGGCTTTCGTATGGGGAGATCGCCCGCCGGGGAGGAGGCATCCTGAATTCTGCAAAAAAGGTTCATGCTGTAACAGAAGAAGAACTGTACCGTGAATCGATGGTCAGGATCAATGAAATAGCGGGAATGGGAACCGGGGCAGTCGAGATCAAGAGCGGTTACGGACTGAACACGGCTGATGAGCTTAAGATGCTCAGGGTGATCAGGCGCATCAGGGAAAATTGCCCTCTGGAGATCCGTTCTACATTCCTGGGAGCCCATGCAGTGCCTGAGATTTACAGGAATGACAGGGAATCGTATGTTGATCTGATTATTAATGAAATGATTCCATTGGTCGCTTCAGAGGGGCTTGCCGATTATGTAGATGTTTTTTGTGACGATGGTTTTTTTACTGTCGCGGAAACGGAGCGTATACTGATGGCCGGTATGAAATATGGTCTCATACCCAAGATACATGCCAACGAAATAGGATTTTCCGGAGGTGTTCAGGTCGGGGTGAAATACAATGCCCTTTCTGTCGATCATCTGGAGCGTTCAGGCGAAGATGAGATCTCGGCTCTGCTGGGATCTGAAACCATGCCGACTCTTTTGCCGGGTTCAGCGTTTTTCCTTCGTTTGCCCGGTCCTCCTGCCCGTTTTATGATTGATTCGGATCTGCCTGTGGCCCTTGCATCTGATTACAACCCGGGCTCATCGCCTTCAGGCAACATGAAGCTGGTGATGTCGCTCGGCTGCATCAGGCTGAAGATGACTCCGGAAGAGGTGTTTAATGCGGTTACGGTCAATACCGCGTACGCGATGGGTCTGCAGGATACTCACGGGTCGATATCGGCAGGCAAGACAGCCAGCCTGATCATAACAAAGGAGATTCCTTCTTTCGGGTACTTCCCATATGCCTTTGGCAGCAACCTGATTGACAAGGTTATACTCAGGGGAAAAGTCTGGAATCCTGCAGGAGAAACACTTGCATTGTGACAGTTTTACAGTGAAACAATAAGACCGATATTATATGGAGAAGAGAGTCATAGAGTGTGTCCCGAATTTCAGCGAAGGCAGGGACATGGGTATAATAAAACGGATTATCGGTGCAATCGAATCGGTTGAAGGAGTCAGGCTTCTTGATGTTGATCCCGGAAGGGACACAAACCGTACTGTGGTAACCTTTGTGGGTGAGCCTGAGGCCGTTGTGGAAGCTGCTATCCTTGGAGTAAAAATGGCATCGGAGCTGATCGATATGTCGAAGCATCATGGAGAACATCCCCGCATGGGAGCAACAGATGTTTGCCCGCTTGTGCCGGTTTCGGGGATAACAATGGAGGAGACAGTGATTTATGCACGCGGACTGGCAAAAAGAATAGGAGAGGAGCTGTCGATACCGGTTTACTGTTATGAAAACGCGGCTTTTGAGGAGAAAAGACAAAACCTGGCAAGTTGCAGGGCGGGCGAATATGAAGGTTTACAGAAAAAGCTGCTGGATCCCGGATGGAAACCCGATTTCGGACCAGCCGTTTTCAATGAGAGGTCGGGAGCAACCGCTGTTGGAGCAAGGGATTTCCTGGTGGCTTTCAACGTGAACCTGAACACCACATCTACACGGCGCGCCAATGCAATAGCGTTCGATGTCAGGGAGAAGGGAAGAATGGTGAAGAACGGCAGCGGTGAGATGGTCAATGTTCCGGGTACACTTAAGTGCGTTAAGGCGATTGGATGGTATATAAAGGAATACGGCATTGCACAGATATCGATGAACCTGACCAATATCACCGTGACACCCGTTCATGTTGCCTTTGATGAAGTTTGCACGAAGGCAGGAGCAAGGGGAATCAGGGTCACCGGTTCGGAACTTGTAGGACTTATTCCTCTTAAGTCGATGCTTGATGCCGGCAGGTATTTTCTCGAAAAGCAGCAGCGATCAACAGGCGTGGCGGATGAGGAACTGATTAAAATAGCAGTCAAATCGATGGGATTAAGCGATATCAGCAAATTCAACCCCCGTGAAAAGATAATTGAATATGTAATCAGCGGTGATGAAGATGAGGGAAAGCTGAGATCGATGACACTGACGGGCTTTATGAACGAAGCAGCCTCGGAATCGGTGGCTCCCGGGGGCGGGTCAGTTTCGGCCTATGTAGGATCGCTTGGTATAGCCCTGGGTACAATGGTGGCCAACATATCGGGTCACAAGAGGGGCTGGGATCACCGCTGGAAGGAGTTTTCGGAATGGGCCGAAAAGGGCAAGGAGATACAGAACAGGCTCCTCAGGTTCGTTGATGAGGATACTGAAGCATTCAACAGGATCCTCGATGCTATCGGTCTTCCTAAGAGGACAGAAGAGGAGATCAGAGCCAGGAAGGCTGCAATCGCTGAGGCCACCAGGTATGCAATGCTTGTGCCGTTCAGGGTGATGGAAACAGCCTTGCCGGGCTTTGCCCTGATAAAGGAGATGGTTGAGAAGGGAAATCCGAATTCAGTAACCGATGCTGCAGTAGGAGCGCTGGCGCTCAGATCGTGCATACGAGGAGCGTTCCTGAATGTCAGGATAAACTCCGTTGGCCTTGACGACAAGGAATTCGTCAACGACATCATATCAAGGGGGAAAGCCATCGAAGATCAGGCAATCAGGGAAGAGGAATCCATACTCGGGCTGGCGGACCGGATTATCAGGGAGAGCAGGTAAAAGGAGGTCCGTGCCTGCTATTCTCCGGTGATTCTTCTTATAGTTCTGAGTTTATGGGAATACCCGCCTTTTTCCTTCTTGAAGATACCCTGATGGTCAATTGGGTCGATCCTTACCCTTCCCGAAGCGTGGATCACGAGTCCGCGCGAAAGAATCATGCCGACATGGGTGATCTTTCCTCTTTCATCATCGAAAAGCAGAAGATCGCCCGGGAGCGATTCATCAAGAAAGCTTATGCTTGTCCCTGCCTCAGCCTGCTGCCAGCTGTCGCGCGGAATTTTAATACCCCGAATCTTGTAAACCAGCTGGACAAACCCGGAACAGTCGATTCCCGAGGGTATCCTTCCTCCCCATATATACGGGCTGTTTATGAATTTAAGAGAGGAGTCGGCAATTGTCTCAGACACCTTAAGGTATGACTGGCTGAATCCCGCTTCGGCGGAAAAGGTGTTGCCGCCCGCCCTGAAACTGCTTTTTTCAAAATCCGGATCATATACCTCGCACCCTGCCTCAAGAACAAGCTTTGTGCCATCCTCCCTGTGACAAAGCAATGATCTGTTAAGCACGAGTCCTTCATCATCCCTGCCTGCCAGTGAATGCTGCAGGTGGTCGGTGTCGATCCATCCCCTGTAATTGTCAAACAGTGTCTCAATCCTGTACCAGTGCCCCACATGGTCGATTATGGTATATTTTTCACCGAACAGTACCTGGCTGAGCATTTCGGAGCGGTGGCTGGGTCCTGAGCGGAGAGGGACGAAAACGTTGCAGCAAACGAAGGTATCCATAGGAAATGTTTTCTCAAAATTAGCAATTTAAAAGATTCCGGAGCAAACCATGTGATCCCTGCATTGTTATCCGTTATATAATATTCCGTAAGTCCGGGGAGGAAATAAGCGGTTCAATAATATTGGGTTGAAAAAATATACATATTTTTGAAATTGATAATCAGCTTTATAAAAAATACAGCCATGGCGTTATCGAGAAGACCTCCGGAGGTCAAACCCAATAAGAAATATCTTTATCACCTGTTCCTTTTCGTTGCGAGCATAATAATCGTAGTAGCAATTTCACCCCGGGAAGGCAAATTCAGGTATGAGTTCCAGAAAGGCAAGCCGTGGCTGAGTTCTTCACTGATAGCTCCATGGGACTTTGCCGTGGAAAAGCCGGCTGAAGTGATCGCTGCAGAGCGTGACAGCATCCTAAAGAATTTCGCCCCTTTTTTCAAGCTCGACCCCGATGTTGAAAAGAACAGGATAGCAGATCTCGACAAGCACCTTGATGAACTGAGCGAAAGTATTGAACGGGAATCAAGGGCTGTTGATCGAATGGGATTTCTGGCAGTCAAAAAGGAGCTGAACGCTATACTCTCGGAGGTTTATCAGAAAGGTATACTTGAAAGCAACGAACTGATGCCGTACGAAAAGCTTCCTGGTGAAGTGACTGTGATAAGCGGCAGGGTGGCGGAGGAGAGGCCGGTGAGCGCCCTTTTTGTGGAGAAATCTGCCTATCAATATGCCGAAGAAAAGAAAACCGAACTGGAGAGCAGGTATACTTCGGCTCAGGGGAAGACGATCAGGGATTTGCTATCAAGGGTGGCTCTTTATGATTTTGTTGAACCCAATCTCTTTTATGATGCCGCGACATCAAACGCCGTGAGCACAAAGTTGCTTGGCGAGATCAGTCATGCCCGCGGACTGGTTCAGGAGGGAGAGCTTATTATTTCGAGGGGAGAGATAGTGGATGATCCGAAATTCATGATGCTTGAATCGATGAAAAAAGAATACGAGAGACGGCTCGGGAAGGATGAGATGTGGCTGATAGTACTTGGCAGGCTGATTGAGGTTACCGCCTGTTATCTTGCACTGTATTTTTTCATGTACTACTTCAGGTTTGATGTGCTTAGTTCAACACATAAGACCTTTTTCATTATCCTTGTAATCCTTTTGTTCATAATAATCACCCGGCTGATTGTGTATATGCCGGGTAATTTGATCTTCCTGATACCTTTCACGATCATCCCGATTATGGTAAGGACGTTTTATGATTCGCGGCTCGCCCTGTTTGTTTTCCTTACTACCATTATGCTTGCAGGGTTCTTTGTCCCCAATTCGTTCGAGTTTGTTTTCCTGAGCTTTATAGCAGGTGTGATGGTTATTATTTCACTGACAAATATTTACAGGAGGGCAAAGCTTTTCACCGCGGCTTTGATAGCTTTTCTTTCCTACTCCATTGTATATCTTGGTATCGGCCTGATGCAGGAGGGCAACCTTGCAGGGATGAACTGGCAGAATTACGTCTGGTTTGCGGGGAACGGAGTGCTCCTGTTTCTGAGTTATCCCCTGATATTTATATTTGAAAAGACGTTTGGATTTCTGTCGGATGCAACACTGTTTGAGCTTGCCGATACAAACCAGCCGCTTCTGAGGAAGCTGTCGGAGGAGGCTCCCGGTTCGTTCCAGCATTCACTTCAGGTTGCCAACCTTGCCGAGGAGGCTGCAAGGGAGATAGGGGCGAACAATCTGCTGGCAAGGACCGGCGCATTGTATCATGATATAGGAAAGACGTTTCATTCGGAGTATTTTATCGAGAACCAGTCGGAGGGATTCAGTCTCCACGATCAGATAGATCCGCTTGAGAGCGCAGGCATTATAACCGGTCACGTCAGGAAGGGAATGGACCTGGCAAAAAAGTATAATCTTCCGTCAGCCATTGCCGATTTCATTCAGACACACCATGGGACAGGTGTTGCCTATTTCTTTTACAAGAAGTTTCTCGACAAGAATCCAAAGAGGACTGATATGGAAAAGAATTTTGCCTACGGCGGGCCCAGGCCCGTTACGAAGGAAACTGCAATTGTTATGATGGCCGATGCGGTGGAAGCTTCCTCGAGGAGTCTTGCAAACTATTCGGAGGAGAACATAAGCGAGCTTGTTGAAAGGATCATTTATATCCAGGAGCAGGACGGCCAGTTTTCCGAGACACCTCTTACCTTCAAGGATATTTCGGACATAAAAAAGGTGTTTATTAAGCGCCTGTTGAATATTTATCATGCAAGGATAGAGTATCCCAAAAGGGAGACTTCCAGAGGCTAGCGCATGTCGATGATCTCCGCTTCCTTGTATTTTGCCTGTGAGAATACAAATTCAGAATCGGCGGGCTGAAGGGTGAGGTCGTAGCCTGACACTTTCAGCATAATTGTGATTCCGTTCTTATACTTGTATTCAAGGCTTTTGAGGTCAAGTCCGGGTTTGCCTATTTGAAGCCTTATTCTGACATGGTCGCTGTTAATGTCGTCGGGATAAAGATCGATAAGGTACGAGGCGGTTCTATCCTCAAGAAGGCGGGCCTTGTAGTCCTTTTTGTATACGGAAAAAATCGCCGATGGCCTGGCCATGAACGATTCGTCATCCTTTTCTGGCTTTGTAATTGTAACCTCTTCCACATCGGCGAGATAGCTCCACGAAGTTTCGCCGTTGTACCAGATTATGTTTTCAGGTAATTCTATCCTGTAGCGGTCTCTGCTAAGTATTGCCGAGCCGGTAATGTTGTCGCTGGTTCCTTCAACCTGGTCGATAGTCTCCAGCGTGAATTTCATTGAGACCGAGGGGGCCTTTGTGGCTTTGGCGGAGAAGTTGTCGAGTATCCTGACGGCAGCGGGATCATTCTGGGCAAACAGGCTGATTGAGGCTGCGATCAGGGTTATTATTGAAAGAAGTCTTTTCATTCAGTAGCTTTTATTCAAGACTCTTCAAAATCTGTTCCAAATGTGTATAATCGGAAATTAGTACATCCCTGGCCTTGCTTCCCTCGAATGGTCCGACCACGCCCGCGGCTTCCAGCTGGTCGATCAGGCGGCCTGCCCTGTTGTATCCGATTGACAGTTTTCTCTGGATCAGGGATGTTGATCCCTGCTGGTGCTGGATGACCAGACGTGCTGCCTCTTCAAACATGGGGTCTCTCTTGCGCAGGTCTATCTCCTGGGATCCGCCCTCGCTGTCGTCGATGTACTCGGGCAGATGCATTGCATCGGGATAGCCATGCTGAGATCCTATGAATTCCGTCAGTTCTTCAATTTCCTTTGAGTCAACAAATGCGCACTGCACCCTTATGGGCTCGGCGCCCGATGAAACGAGCATATCGCCGCGTCCAACAAGCCTTTCGGCACCGGTGGAGTCAATGATTGTCCTTGAGTCAATCGATGAGAAGACCCTGAAAGCTATTCGCGTGGGGAAGTTGGCTTTGATGAATCCTGTGATTATATTGGCTGAAGGTCGCTGGGTTGATATTATAAGGTGGATTCCGATAGCCCTTGCAAGCTGGGCGAGACGTCCGATCGGGGGTTCTATTTCCCTGCCGGCCGTCATGATGAGGTCGGCGAACTCATCTATAATCAGCACGATGAAGGGAAGATATCTGTGCCCTTTTTCCGGGTTGAGCCTTCTTGACACGAATTTTTCGTTGTACTCCTTGATGGCCCTGGCCTGCGCGTCCTTCATAAGCTCGAGGCGGTTGTCCATTTCTATGCACAGCGAATTAAGCGTGGCAATAACCTTCTGAGTATCTGTAATAATAGCATCCTCCTCACCCGGAAGTTTTGCAAGGAAGTGACGTTCGATCTTCGAATAGAGGGGCAGTTCGACTCTTTTGGGATCTATAAGCACGAATTTGACCTCCGACGGGTGTTTTTTGTAGAGGATAGATGTTATTATAGCATTGATCCCTACCGATTTGCCCTGGCCTGTGGCGCCTGCGACAAGAAGATGGGGCATTTTGGTAAGATCGATGATGAAAGGTTCATTGGTAATGGTACGCCCGAGAGCAAGTGCAAGGTCGAATTTTGATTCCTGGAATGCCTTTGATGTAATGAGTGATTTCATCGAGACAATCTCCGGCTTCTTGTTCGGCACTTCAATGCCAACGGTTCCGCGGCCGGGTATGGGGGCGATGATTCTTATCCCCAGGGCCGAAAGGTTGAGAGCGATGTCATTTTCAAGCGATTTTATCCGTGCTACCCTTATGCCCCTTTCAGGAACTATCTCATAAAGGGTAACAGTGGGACCCACGGTGGCTGAAATATGCTTAATTGTGATATTATGGTCCCCGAGAGTCTTGATAATGTTTTCCTTGTTTTCGATAACCTCCCTGTTGTCGAATTCGTATTCCGATTTATGGTCGATGAGAAGTGAAACGGGAGGGAACTTGTATCCTGACAGATCCAGCCGGGGATCATAATTCTCCATAAGCCTGTCCACTTCATGATCGGGGAGCACATCGGGCGCTTCCGGCTTTGTGATGTTTATAGGCACTTTTTCAGCAGTCGGGGAATCTTGATGTCCGGTCTTACCAATGACATGCACTATTGAGCTCTTTCCCTCGTCACCCTCATAATCATCGCCTGTAGGGCGCTTAACTATAAACTCCACTTCACCGCTGTCGTCTTCTTCTTCCCCTTCATTATCTTCTTCATTGTTGTCCTCTTTCTCAGAATGTGATTCAGAAGCCCCGGCTTGTCCGCCGGAAGGAAACGGGCGCATGGCAGGAATCACGCTCTTAATAGTTGAGGGGATAGTTTTTGTGAACGTTTCGGGCTTGAACCTGAGAGCAAAAACCAGGTAACCGATAGTCAGGAAGACAAGGATTATTCCGGTTCCGAACTTACCCGCGAACGAGTTGAACCATTCGGTGATTTTGAAACCCTGGGCTCCTCCCGGGCCGCTGCCAAGATAACCGTGAGCTTTTCCGAAAATGAATCCGAGAATAAGGGAAATAATTATTACTGCAAAGGACAGTTTGATTATAAGCTTCCATAGTGTCAGCTTGGGGAATTTCAGGAGGTTAAGGCCGATTGTGCCTATTATGACCGGGATTAACAGTGCTCCAAAACCAAATCCGTAGCCGATCAGCATTTTAGCAAGGAAGTGGCCGCTTTTTCCTGACCAGTTTTTTACATTGACATCTGCATTTGAGATGACCTTTGAATCCGCCAGGCTGAGATCGGTTTCCCACCAGAACAGGTATGAGACGCAAGCCAGGAGCAGATAGACGGCAAAGCCTGATATCAGAATGCCGGTTATGAAACTGATTCTTTCATCGGTAAAGAAAGGTTTGGATTTTGCCTTTGCTTTAGATGTCTTCTTCCCGTTGGACTCCTTCCCTTTGCTCATCACATCTCAATTACACACAAACCGAAAAAACACCCCAAAGGTAATAAATTTGGAGATCAGACAAGGCTGGTATAAAAACTTTGGAAGGCAGTAAGCGGGGAAGTTCACCGGAGGCATCCACAGCCCGTCACAGACTCACCATTTTGTTGATGAATTTCTTCATGTCTTTTCTTGAGACTCTCTTGAATTTTTCTTTTCTCTCAAATGTTTTATCAGGGATCTCTTTTTTATAAACATTCTGGGCTTCAAAGTGGAATTCGGAAGTGCCGATGAAGAAGAAAAAGTTCATAAGGACCCCGTCAATTTCATTGAATGGCGTGGATACATTTGGTTTTGATATCGGGATATCTTCCGTGTACCATATATTATAAACCTTTGACCTGTCGGAGGGGAAAGTGACTTCTGCATGCTTGCAGTTGAATCCGCAGATGACTGACGTCCTTGAAGTTTTTTTGATGTCGATGCCATTCATTGATTCGAACCCGGGATAGATTTCCCCTGGTTTTGCAGGGTAGAAGTATTTGATGGTGAAAAGGCTCAGGTATGTGTCGTAAATATCTTCCGACGGATTGGCCAGGTTGATGATCCCTGAATTACCGAAGGGAGAAATAAGCTCATAAACTATTTTATCGTCTTTGAATGAAACGATGAGGTCCTTGGGCATCAGTTCCTTTGGCATGTGGGTCACACGGCCCTGATA
>JBAQCK010000024.1:0-52687 GCA_049294075.1 Bacteroidales bacterium
ATCTTGAAAAGCACTTTGAGCAGTTCAGAAAGGACATCACAGGCATTGATGCTTATATAGATACCCCTTACGGGAAGAAGAAGCTGGTGTATGCCGACTGGATAGCCAGCGGCAGGCTGTACGGTCCCATCGAGAGAAGGATAAGCGATGATATCGGTCAGATGGTAGGAAATACGCACTCCGAATCGTCCGCGACAGGGAAGGCCATGACGGATGCCTATCACATGGCCCGGAAGATCGTCAAGAATCATGTCAATGCCAATGAAAACGATATTATTATCTTCACCGGCACCGGGATGACATCGGCAATTGCGAAACTGCAGAGGTTGCTGGGCCTGAAGGTGCCTGAGCAGGCAATTAATTATTGTGTTTTCACACATGGAGAATACAAAAGCTGCCGTGAGATACCCAACGGGAACCGTCCGGTGGTTTTCCTTACCCATGCCGAACACCATTCAAATCATACATCATGGTTCGAAACACTTGCTGATGTAGTGGTTCTTGAACCTGCCGACGGCCTGATGGTGGATCCGGAATTGCTCCGGTCAAAGATAAAAAGGTACAGGGACCGTCCCCTGCTGATAGGATCATTCACGGCATGTTCAAATGTCACGGGTTATGAACCTCCATACCATGAACTTGCCCGTATCATGCATGAATACAACGGATACTGCTTCGTCGACTTTGCTGCATCGGCCCCCTATGTTGAAATAAACATGCACCCGCCCGACAGGATGGAGCAGCTTGACGGGATATTCTTCTCACCCCATAAGTTTCTCGGCGGACCCGGAAGCGCGGGAGTACTTGTGTTCAACCGGCAGCTTTACAAGAATGAGATACCCGATACTCCGGGCGGAGGAACAGTAAAATGGACTAACCGGTGGGGAGGATACAGTTACATCAGCGACATTGAGGTAAAGGAGGATGGCGGAACTCCGGGCTTTCTCCAGGGTATCAGGGCAGCGCTTGCGATCACCCTCAAGGAGAAAATGGATGTAAGGAAAATACGTGAACGGGAGGAGCATCTTGTAAAACTTGCCTTTGCGGGACTTGGGAGGATTCCCGGCCTGCACATACTGGCTGAGAACATCACGGGCAGGCTTGGGGTTTTTTCATTCTACCTCGACAAAGTTCATCATAACCTTGCAACAAAACTTCTTAACGACAGGTTCGGGATACAGGTCAGGGGAGGCTGTTCCTGCGCCGGAACATACGGCCACTTCCTCCTGAATGTCGATTTCCTTCATTCACAGGAGATCACTGAGAGAATTGAAGCCGGTGATCTGTCATTGAAACCCGGATGGGTGAGGCTTTCGCTTCATCCCACCATGACTGATGAGGAACTAATTTACATAATTGACGCAATCGGACAGGTGGCTGAAAATGCTGACGAGTGGGGAAAAGATTACTGTTACAACAATCACACTAACGAGTTTCATCACATAACATACGAAGACGTCAACCTTCCCAGGTCGATGGGATGGTTTGAAATAGACTGATAAAAACACATTGGAAAAATCCGTTGTATTTTTTTCAAGGGCAAAATGCAACTGAAGATTTAAAATTACTATTTTTGTGATCCCAAAATACGGCCCGTAGCTCAGCTGGTAGAGCACGTGACTCTTAATCATGGGGTCGAGAGTTCGAGCCTCTCCGGGCCGACAAAAAAAGGCAGCTATTTCAAATAGCTGCCTTTTTTCATATCTCAGAAATCCATTCAGACTTTCTGAATCCTGACTGCTGAAAGCTTAAACGGAGCTATCCTGCTGTAAAGGTCCAGTTCATCCCTGGGGAGACGGTTGACCCGCGACTCGGTGAAATGCCAGGGCATGAAGACCTCGCCAGCGAGCACCACCTCTGAAAATGGTACAGCAGCCTGCCGCTGTCGAGCATGAGCGGGTAATCAGGCATAGGTTTCCCCATCCTGAACCAGGAGTTCCATCTGGCATCCCACACCACAGTAAGGACAGGTTGTTCCAATCCTGCATGGAACACATTTACCGCGACTCTCGTGCCTGAAAAAGCGCAATATGCTTTGTATCAGAGGGATGAATTTTCTTTCGATGCCCATTACTATAACAGTGCCGGAGCCCAGAGTGGCGCCCCGCTCCTTCAGCCGCCCGTAGCACATTGAAAGATCAGCAAAGGATACAGATTTTTCCAAAAGCACTAAGGCATTCAATTATGATATAGATCCTGAAAGCTGAAGAATTCCGGAACAAAATGGATAACTTTACCAATGTCAGGAATCAAAGAGAAAAACAACAAACAGTTGGAAGAACCAAGACTGGCGGATATAACAGCTATAGTACTTGCCGGGGGCAAAAGCACCCGGATGGGAGGAACAGACAAAAGCATGCTGCCTGTGAACGGAGTGCCCATGATAAAGCACATAGTAACCCAGCTTGAAAAACATTTCAGGGAAATAATAATAGGAGGCGACGAAAAAAAGTACAGTTTCCTGGGACACAAAGTAGTGCCAGATGAAGCATCAGGCTCGGGTCCCCTGATGGGAGTATATTCATGTCTGGCGAGATCGGACACAGAACTGAACTTCATTACCGCGTGTGACATACCCGGGATCAATCAGGAGTTTATAAAAAAAATGGCAGAGATATCGGAAGGAGCCGATATAGTGATGCCGGTAAGCGAATCGGGAGGATATGAACCACTCCATGCCCTGTACCGGAGGACCGTATTACCGGCAGCAGGAAAGATGCTTGGAGAAGGCAGGCTAAAGCTTTCCGAACTGGCAGGGAAGGTTAAGACCAGGTACATCAGTTTTGATGGCCGCGGCTGGTATCACGACCTCAATAACAAGGATGATTACGAAAGATACAAGGGACCGGATGCCGGGGAATGATTGTATATGTATTCTTTAGTGTCGCGTCAGCAAAATATTTGTATTTGCGAATCATTCTCTTTTACATATAATACGTTTTTACTCTTGTTTCCCCTTTATATTTTATTTGTTTCTGCATATTTTTATTATTTAACTTGCTTCTGTTTTTGCAATATATTATCTTTGGAGAAATTTTCAGGCCTGACTATTCCGAACCCGGAAAACCTGCCACACTCTAATGATTTATCATGCCGGACAGATCCATAATCAAATTACTTACAGACAATAACCTTAAGGTCACACCACAGAGAACTGCTGTACTCGAGGTGATCTGTAACCTCAGCAACCACCCTTCTGCCGATAATATTATCGACTACCTGCGCCTTAACTTCCCCCATATACCTCTCAGTACTGTCTATAAAATTCTAGACGTGTTCGTGGAAAAGGGTATCGTTGCCAAAGTGAAAACCGGCGACGACGTGATGCGATATGACTTCGTCAGGGATAAACACCACCACTTGTATTGCGCCGAATCCGACCGCATCGAAGACTACTTCGACGAAAAACTCGATAAAATCATTGAGGATTACCTTGTCAAAAATCCCATTCCAAACTTCAGGGTTAAAGATGCTAAACTTCAGATCACCGGTAATTTCACCGACAGACCTGACGATAAACCATAAACAATAAACATTTACTTACAAAAATCAAAACAATTACCATGGAAGAGAACAAAACTTACGCGATGCCGAGGATCGGCGACAAGGCACCGGAATTCAAAGCCGTTACCACCCAGGGTGACATTAACTTCCCTGCAGATTACAAGGGAAACTGGGTCATACTGTTCAGCCATCCCGCTGACTTCACACCGGTATGTACATCGGAATTCATAACTTTTGCCAGCATGGAAAAGAAGTTCAATGAAGCAAACTGCAAACTCGTGGGATTATCGGTCGACGGACTTTACAGCCACATCGCATGGCTCCGCACAATCAAGGAGAAAATCGAATACAAGGGAATGAAGAATGTTGAGGTTACCTTCCCTCTGATCGAGGATATCACAATGGAAGTTGCAAAGACCTATGGAATGCTTCAGCCGGGCGAGAGCTCAACCAAGGCAGTCAGGGCAGTGTTCTTTATCGATCCCGAAGGTATTATCCGCGCTATTATTTACTACCCGTTAAATCTGGGCCGTAACTTTGACGAGCTTTACAGGGTTATTATCGGACTTCAGACTGCTGATGAATTTTCAGTTGCTCTTCCCGCCGACTGGCGCCCGGGCGACGATGTGATCGTTCCCACTGCAGGATCATGCGGCGTTGCAAAACAGCGTATGGAAAGCAAGGACGAAATGACATGCTACGACTGGTTCTTCTGCACCAAAAAACTTGATAAGGAGAAAGTACTGAAGGCAGTCCTGAAGAAATAGCAGAACAAAAACAACACAAATCTGTTTAAACCCTGTGATCCTCTGTGTTCCCCGTGTCATTCCATTGTTCCGGCCTCCCTGCCGGCGCCCGGGTATCACAGTAAACACAAGAGGCACAGGGTATTTATTATGTATTAATGAGACAAAAAAAATGATTGAAATCACTTTCGACGGCGGTAAAGTCGTTACGGCCCACACAGGCGGACATCAAATCAGAACTGATCAGCCTCTTGATAACGGAGGCGGCAACACAGCGCCTGCTCCCTTTGACCTTTATCTGGCATCAATAGGAACCTGTGCGGGTATTTACGTCAAAGGTTTCTGCGATAACCGCAACATTCCTGCTGAAAATATAAGGATAATACAAACGACAGTCTGGAATAAGGAAATCCATCTTCCGGCCTCCATAAAGCTTGAAATAAAACTTCCTCCCGATTTCCCGGAGAAATACAGGGAATCCCTTATCAGCGTGGCAAATCTTTGCCTGGTAAAAAAATCAATTGCCAATCCTCCCGAATTCACTGTGGACGCTTCGTATAAATAGAATAAAATGGCCGGGCATTTACCCGGCCATTTTTAGTATTTGAAAAATCAGAATCCTTACAGCGTCTGCCTTCCCTGTCAATCGATATACATGTTTAGCAACTGCTCAAGGAGTTCCTGCCTGCCGCTGCGCACTTCGGGCTCGCCGGTTTTAACTGCCAGATTCCTGAGGTCTTCGAGGGTAAGCTTGCCTTTCTCGTAATCCTTGCCGGCTCCCTTGTCGAATGATGCATACCTTTGCTTCTTCATTTTCAGGTAATCACTCTCCTTCAGGATCTTGTCGGCTGCCACAAGGGCCCTTGCAAATGTATCCATACCGCTGATATGGGCGATGAACAGGTCCTCCGGGTCGGTTGAATTCCTCCGGATGTGTGCATCGAAATTGATGCCTCCTGTCCTGAATCCTCCTGCCTGAAGTATCACAAGCATGGCTTCGGTTGTCTCGTAGACATTGGTAGGGAATTCATCAGTATCCCATCCGTTCTGGTAATCTCCCTTGTTGGCATCTATGCTTCCTATCATATCATCGCATGCTGCAACCTGGAGATCGTGGGCAAAGGTGTGGCCTGCCAGTGTCGCATGGTTCACCTCAATGTTAAGCTTGAAGTCCTTGTCGAGACCATAATTCTTAAGGAAGCCGATAACCGTTGCTGCATCGTAATCGTACTGGTGCTTGGTGGGTTCCATTGGCTTCGGTTCAATAAGGAAGGTTCCCTTAAATCCCTGCTTCCTTCCGTAATCGCGTGCTTTGGTAAGCATCATTGCCATATGGTCGAGTTCTCTCTTCATATCGGTGTTGTGAAGACTCATGTACCCTTCGCGTCCTCCCCAGAAAACATAGTTCTCTCCTCCGAGAGCGATAGTCGCATCGATTGCATTCTTAAGCTGGACAGCCGCGTTGGTGAGAACAGCAAAATCGGGATTGGTGGCAGCACCGTTCATGTACCTTGGATTGCCAAACAGATTTGCCGTCCCCCACAGTAGCTTCACCCCTGTCTGGTCCTGCAGTTTCTTCATCACCGGCACGTACTTATCAAGACGTTTTTCTATATCGAGTACCGATCCGTCGTTCCCAACAACGTCAACATCATGGAAACAATAATACGGCGCTCCGATTTTGGTGATAAACTCAAATGCAGCATCGAGCCTGTGGCTGATCTTGTCATCGAGCTTCATGTCATCCCATGGAAAGAAATGCGTTGTGCTGCCAAACTGATCGGTTCCGTCACCACAGAATGAATGCCAGTACGCAATTGCAAAACGCAGATGATCCTTCATCTTTTTCCCCGAAACAACCTTCTCCTGATTATACCACCTGAAAGCCAGGGGATTCTTTGATTTTCTGCCTTCATACTCGATCTTCCCTATTCCGGGATAGAACTCTTTTCTGCCTTTGTAAATCATATCAATAATTTTTGTTAAAGTATTTTCTCGAACTGCTTAACACAAAATAAGTAAGGAAAGTGCAAACTTTTATTCTAAAATTCAAATAATTATCAAACATTTTTTAGAAGTTCTCCCCATTTTTCATATGCATCTTTATAAGCATCCTTCCTTGAACTGTCAGGCTCGGTGGTACCAACCGGCTTGAGTCCTGAAAATGCTTCACCTGCCGATTTGTAGTATCCGCAGCCGATCCCGGCTCCGCGGGCAGCTCCAACCGAACCGTCGGTATTGTAAAGATGAATCACAG
Organism: Bacteroidales bacterium; assembly: GCA_049294075.1. Lineage (GTDB taxonomy): Bacteria > Bacteroidota > Bacteroidia > Bacteroidales > VadinHA17 > LD21. The sequence continues at coordinate 6,508 of JBAQCK010000024.1, forward strand.
CTCCTGTAATACACGAAAGTGCCTCCCTGAAGACAGGGCTGAGAAACATATTTGCCATTCCCGCCCTTATAAGGCCCGCATCAATTCCGGTCTCCTTCATTATGTCGAGACCATACCTGAATGAAAAAGCTATTCCCTCCTGGGCAGCCCTGAAAAGATGGGCATTGGAATGCCTGTTAAAGTTCAGTCCGGCAACCCGGCATCCGATATCCCTGTTCATCAGAATTCTTTCGGCCCCGTTACCAAACGGAAGAATTGACAACCCGTCGGACCCCGGTTCAACTTCCGCGGCAAGGCCGTTCATACCGTTATAGTCGATACCGCCGCCGGTGTTTCTCTTCAACCAGGAATTCAGGATCCCGGTGCCGTTTATGCAAAGCAGAACTCCCAGGCGGGGGTTATTTTTCGTGTGATTTACATGCAGAAATGTATTTACCCTCGAAAGCGGATCATACTTTGTCTGGTCGGTTACCCCGTATATCACCCCGGATGTGCCGGCCGTGGCAGCAACTTCTCCTGGCTGAAGCACATTGAGCGACAGTGCATTGTTGGGCTGATCGCCGGCACGGTATGAAACAGGGATCCCCGCCGGAAGGCCAAGCTCGCCGGCAATATCCTGCCTGAGCCATCCCTGCACCGAAAAGGATTCTTTCTGAACCGGAATTATATCGTGACTGAATCCGAAACTCTCCATCAGCTCACCTGAGAGGCCTCCCCTGCTGAAATCCCAGAAAATTCCTTCTGAAAGACCTGTGAAAGAGGTCACAATCTCCCCCGTCATCCTCATTGCAATATAATCGCCCGGAAGCATTATCTTATGAATCCTGTCAAACAGTTCAGGTTCATTTTCCTTCACCCACGCAAGCTTGGCAGCAGTGAAATTCCCCGGAGAATTAAGAAGATGGGAAAGACAAAAGTCTCTTCCAAGTTTCTCAAAGGCATTCTGCCCGTACTTTACGGCCCGGCTGTCGCACCAGATTATGGCTGGGCGAAGAGGCTTCATGTCACTCCCGACAGCAACAAGCCCGTGCATCTGGTATGAAATGCCTATAGCCCCTATACCGTCTTTCCTGTTCCCGAGCCGGTTGATGCACTCATGAACCGATGCCTGAAGGTTCAGCCACCAGTCCTCAGGGTCCTGTTCAGCCCAGCCCGGATTAATGGCAACTATCTTCATCTCATCCTTTGGATAAAAGGCTGAAGCCAGGCATTCCCCCGATTCGCCGTCAATAACCGAAGCCTTCACGGAAGAACTCCCAAGATCTATTCCTAATATCAGCATGTTGTTTCCAGTTTTATTTTGTCATTAAACCAAATTAAGGATCACTTACCAGCCGTCCGGAGGCATAACGGTTGGCCTTCCGGAACGGGTGTCCGGTCCGGTTAACTGTATATCCGGTAATTGCAGCCCCTGCAGAAGCTGTCAGATATACCTTTATATTATATGGCCTTATGGCCGTAAGCAATCAGCATTTGAGTATATGATGATCAGATGCTTCATTATTTCCGTGGCCCCTGCTGCTTCTTTCTCAGTGTCGATTCCCGTATTATCAGCTCATGCTTCACAATGATTGTACTAAGGCTTGAAGCGCCTTTATCAATCAGGATGTTAATCAGCGAAGATGCTGCAAGCCTGCCTATCTCCCTTGCAGGATAATCAACCGTGGTAAGACAGGGCCTGATCACCCTGCTTACCGGTTCATTGTTGAAACCGGCCACAGCAATATCACCCGGAACCCTGATCCCTGATTTCTGAAGCTCGCATATCACTGCGACAGCCGATGTATCGTTGGCTGTAAAGATCCCGTCGGGCCGGTCCTTCATGCGGAGGATGGCCTGCACGGCATCAATGCCTGCCTGATTTCCAAGCTCGCTTACCATCAGCAGCTCATCGGTGAATTCAATCCCATTGTCGGCCAGAGCCCGCTTATATCCCTCAAACCTGCCTGAGTATACGTTGCGAAGCATGTTTCCTCCCACGTGCATGATCCTCCGGCAGCCCTGATCAATCAGGTGGGACGTCACCTCATACCCTGCCCTGTAATTGTCGATTACAATACCCATGCATCCCGGACAGTTTGAAACACGGTCAAAGAACACAACCGGGATGTTTTTCCTTAGGATCTGGTTGAAGTGGTCAATGTTTTCGGTGTCGTAGGCCAGGGAAACCAGCAATCCGTCGACCCTGCTGTGAAAGAGTGTGGATACGCAGCCTGTTTCCTTTTTGCCTGATTCCTGCGACTGACTGATGATCAGCCCGTAACCAAAATGGTTTGTTATCTCCTCCATCCCTGCTATCACCGTGGCCATAAAATAACTGTTAAGTTTGGGAACCACTACCCCTATGGTTTCGGTGCTCCGTTTTCTAAGACTGCTGGCAAACTTGTTTTGCTGGTAGCCCATCTCCTTCGCCATGGCTTTAATCCGCTTCTTCGTGTCCGCGTGGATATGCGGATGGTCCTTTAAACCTCTGCTTACCGTGGAAGGTGAAATGTTCAGGGCTTTTGCCACATCATAAATGGTGACATCCCGGGTGGTTCTCATCTGCAGGAATATGAATTAACAAATTTAATATAAAATGACAGACAGCGAAAAAAATCTGAAAAAAACCCGCAATCGGTTGCATATTTTTAAAAACATATTTAATTTCGGAAATCGAAGAACCTGACCTGCCTTAATTTTTTAATAATAAACTAACCATGAATCATGAAATCCCTGCTCCCCTGAAAGCCTTACTCACCGTTGCTGCTTTGCTTTTACTTTTCGGAGTAACCTGCCACGCACAAAAGATAGCCTCACTCGAAGTTAATCTCAGCAGTCCTGCATTTGGAATGAAAATCCCCGTGAGCATCAATCTCGACGAGGTTACCTACCTTTCCGATACTCTCCTGGCATTGTACGAGATCAGGGATGGCACCATGGAAAAGGTCCCGTTTCAGACCGAACCAGGCAACCCGAGAAAGCTGACCTGGCTGGTCTCGTCGGGAACCGGAGCCAGCGAAAAGCACACTTATGATCTTGTCAGCGAAAAATCGATGTTTCCCTTTACTATGAAAGCGTCGGTCAGGGATGGCGCTCTGCTTATTCATTCAGGCGACCAGAAGCTGCTTCAGTACTTCTTCAGTGCAGTCTATCCTCCGGCAGGAGTTGATACTGCATACAAAAGAAGCGGATTCATACATCCCCTGTGGTCACCTCATGGTCAGTCGCTTACCCGGATCCAGCCGCCTGATCACTATCACCATTACGGCATCTGGAATCCCTGGACCATGGTTGAATTCGAGGGCGACACCCTGGATTTCTGGAATATAAATTCAAAGCAGGCCACTGTCCGCTTTGCCAATTTCGTATCGGTTGAAGAGGGACCCGTGTTCTCTGAATTCGGAGCTCTTCATGAACACATTGTACTGAAAAAGGCCGCGAAAGAAAAGGTCGCGATGAACGAACTGCAGAATGTAAGAGTCTATGAACCTGACAAAAGCGGCGACTGTTTCATAGTCGACTTTAACATAAACATGAACTGCGCCGGTGAGAGTCCTTTCAGAATCCTGGAATACCGTTATGCCGGTCTTGGATGGAGAACAACTGAAAAATGGGACAGGCTGAACAGCATGGTCCTCACATCCGAGGGAAAGGACAGGAAAAGCGCAGACGGCAGCAAGGCAAGGTGGTGCATCGTCCAGGGCGAGATCGACGCCGACTATGCAGGCGTGGTGATGATGTCGTTCCCGACAAACTACAACTTCCCCGAACCTCTCAGGATATGGCCGGAGAACCAGTATAACAGGGGTGACATGTTTGCAAACTTCTGCCCTACCAAAGATATGAACTGGGATCTGATGCCCGGAAAAAACTATAACCTCAGATACAGGTTTCTCGTTTATAACGGCCGTCTCGATAAAGAAAAGGCTGAAAGCGCCTGGCACTACTTTGCCTGGCCGCCCGAGGTTATAGTCCGTAAGGCGAAATAAGCTGTTTTGTTTGTATTTGTTATAAATACAATCCATTGCCTGTGAAATTATTCGCAACCGATTGCACATTGGAAATGTTTTCATAAATTTGATATCAACTAACCTGATTTGCCAGATTATAAATTTTTTCTTCAACCCTTTAATTCAATTACATGAAAAAACTTCTGCTGCTGATTATGCTTGCCGGATTCACCTTGAATCTGGCGGCACAAAAAGTTGTTACCGGCAAGGTGACAGATGAAGAACAAAATCCTCTCGCCGGGGTTTCTGTGCAGGTAAAAGGGACTACCATCGGGGTTCTTACCGATAAGGATGGGCAGTTCCGGCTCCAGATCCCCGTCGATGTCAGGATACTCTCATTCTCGTTCATCGGGATGAAAACCCAGGAAATCGAGATAGGAACACAATCCAGCTTCAGCATTGTTATGCAGGTCGATGTCGGAATGCTTGAGGAAGTAATCGTGATCGGTTATGGAACAATCAAAAAAAAGGACCTTACCGGCGCTGTTTCCAGGATCGATGCAAACGAACTTGCAACTGAAGCCACCTCCAACATCACAACGATGCTGAGAGGAGCTATCCCGGGCCTGGCTGTGAACCTGAGCACGAGCGCCAAGGGGCTGAGCAGCTCAAGCGACATGCTCATACGCGGTGAGACATCGCTGAGAGCCGACGACGGCGATCAGGCAAATGCCAACGCACCTCTGGTTGTCGTCGACGGTATGCTTTACTATGGCGACCTGGCCGACATCAACCCGGTCGACATTGAAACTTTTGACATACTGAAGGATGCATCCTCGGCCGCCATTTACGGGGCCAGGGCTACCAACGGGGTCATCCTTATCACCACAAAAAGGGGACTTAAAGGCAAACCCGTCATCAATATAAGCACCAGCACCGGGATGGCTTTCATTTCACATGCCCATTTCGAAATGATGAACGGGGAACAGCATATTGCACGAAGAATTGCAGGCTTTGAACAGAATGAACGCAGGCAGACTACCATAGGCGCAGGTTATTACAACAGCTATGAGAATCTGCCTTCAGGTGTAACGCTTGAACAATGGAAAGCCTATGACGGTTCAACCGCCGCAACCGATCTCGACGAAGTATGGCTCTCAAGAATCGGCTTTGCTCCAATAGAAATCAACAACTATAAGGCCGGCAGGATAACCGATTTCAAGGATTACACCTGGCAGAACGGACTTACCCAGGACTATAACCTAAGTCTGTCAGGGAGTTCCGATGCTGTTTCATACTATTGGTCACTTGGCTACACAGATAACGAAGGTATAAGGTATAACGAGGAATTCAGCACCATCCGCTCAAGGATCAACCTCGATGCCGATGTAACTAATTTCCTGAAGGTAGGTCTGAATGCCCAGATGGCCTTCCGATGTTCTTGGCTACCACAGGATGCAGGCTGCAACCGAGGACGTCTCTCTTACAAGCAACGATGAGACAAGTACAGGTGATGCACTTCTGGCACGACTGAATTATACATTCAAATCGAGGTACAACCTTACCGGATCCTTCCGCCGCGACGGCTACTCCGCTTTCGGACAGGCCAACCCGAGGGCTAACTTCTGGTCGGTTGCAGGTGGCTGGACAATTTCCGAGGAGGATTTCTTTAACATTGACTGGGTCGATCAGCTGAAGGTCAGATTGTCGTACGGTGTCAACGGAAACCGCGGTGTCGGAATTTACGATGCTCTCTCCAACCTCAACTCCGGTAAATTCCTTCTTATTGAAGGCGGCGTTGAACAGTATGTTTCACAGCTTTACACCAGCCGCATGGCAAATGCAAACCTTAAATGGGAACGTACTTCAGCCTACAACGGAGGACTCGACTTCGCGGTGCTTAAAGGCAGACTCAGAGGAACAGTCGAAGCTTACTTCTCGATAACCAAAGACCTCATCATACCGCGCCAGCTTCCAAACGTGACAGGCTACTCAAGCGTGTTCTCAAATATGGGTCAGGTTAACAACAGGGGAATTGAAATAAGCCTGAATTCGGTCAATATCTCAACCAATGACTTCACCTGGACATCCGACTTCTCTGTATCCCACAACAGAAACAAGATTGTGCATCTGTTCGGTGATTTTGTAACTGATGAAGAAACAGGAGAACAGAAGGAAGTGGATGACATAACAAATGAATGGTTTATCGGACATGCCATCGATGAAGTCTGGGATTATAAATCACTCGGAATATGGCAGGCTCCAGAATCTGCAGAAGCTACAGCCTCTGCACTGATACAATCAGATCGTGGTTCGACTGGCCCCACTACAAACTCTATGTGATCGACCCAACCGACAACACCCCCGACGGCGGATTCGGAGACTGGTATGAGATGAGATTGGCGGAAACATACCTGCTCAGAGCCGAAGCTTATTTCTGGAACGATCAGCCCGATCTGGCAGCCGCCGACCTGAATGCTGTCAGGACACGTGCCGGATGCGCTCCATATACATCCGACCAGATCAATATCGGCACAATCCTGGATGAAAGGGCCAGGGAACTTTACTATGAGGAGAAAAGGAAAACAGAACTGACGCGCATTGCATACATACTGGCCAAAACAGGCAAACCCTGCTATAATGGTAAAACATACAGCATGAATTCATTCGGAACAGACAATTTCTGGTACGACAGGGTGGTAGAAAAGAATATCTTCTACAGGGACAATGTCAGGGCTCCGTTCTATAACTACCGGGTAGCACCGTACATCGTTCTCTGGCCGGTCCTGTCGTCAGCAATCAACGCAAACAGCCTCGGACATATCAACCAGAATTTCGGTTACCCTGGCTTTGAGTCAAATGTAACTCCGATGAAATGGGTTGACGGTGAAGGTGAAGGATCAATTGTTGAACAATGACCATAAACACGTTAAGAAACACCTGCATTTTTAAGCTATTTCTAATCCTAATCTTTATCTTTATGAATCAGAACAAATATGTTATTTGAACCTTCAGAATGATACCGGATATTCCCCCGGCAGGTGTGTTAAGGCCGCCGGGGGAATCCATCTGACAAAAAACCTAAATCCCAAATACATGAAACGAAGAATTTTTATCTCCAGAACTGCTCAGGCTGCAGCAGGATCGTTGATTCTGCCTACCATAATTCCCTCTTCCGTTATCGGCAGGAATCCTCCGAGCGATAAGATCAACATTGGCTGGATAGGCTGCGGCAGACAGGGAAGAGGAGATATCATGGGTACTATGAGATTCGACACTGCAATGGTGGTAGCCGCTGCCGATGTGGATTCAAAAAGGGTGGCCCTTGGCAAGCAAATGGTAGAAGGTTTCTATTCAAGGAAGACCGGGAACAGCAATTATGTCAATGTAAAAACATACGGCGACTATAAGGAAATGCTGCTTGACAAATCGATAGATGCGGTCATGATAACCACGCCCGACCACTGGCACTCCCAGCCTGCCATTGAGGCTGCCCTCGCGGGAAAGGATATCTACCTGGAGAAGCCTACTTCGCTTACAATAACCGAAGGCAGACTGCTGAGTGATGTCGTGAAGAAGACTAAGGTTATACTGCAGGTCGGAACCCAGCAACGCTCCAGCCCTCAGTGGAGAATTGCTGCCGAACTTGTACGAAACGGCAGAATTGGCAAGCTTCATACCGTTAAAATAGGATTGCCGGGAGATCCTGCCGGACCTGAAGCCCCTGAAATGCCTGTTCCTCCTAACCTGAATTATGATATGTGGCTGGGTTCCACACCGAAAGTTTACTATACAGAGATCCGCGTCCATCCCCAGGGTAATTTTGATCGTCCGGGCTGGCTGAGATGTGAACAGTTTGGCGCCGGCATGATTACAGGCTGGGGTCAGCACCACTTCGATTCGGCTGCATGGGGCATGGATACCGAACTCACCGGACCGGTTTCGATCGAAGCAGTTGCCCAGTTCCCGAAAGCGGGTTTGTGGGATGTCCACGGCGATTTCATGTCGATAGCAGAATATGCCAACGGAGTGACACAGCTTACAAGCGGGAACTACCCCAATGGAGTCAGATACGAGGGAACCGATGGATGGATCTTTGTTACACGCGGAAACTACAGGGCCACCGACAGTGACCCGATAGTTCAGGCCGAAAATACAAAAGCCCTCGACGCCAGCGATCCAAAAATACTGAGCTCAGTGATCGGTCCCAACGAGATCCATCTCTATGAAAGCAGTGATCAGGCGGGTAACTGGCTCGATTGCATAAAATCGCGCAAGGAACCGATATCTCCGGTTGAGATCGGACACAGGGCATGCACTGTCTGCCTTGTTACCCATATAGCAATGAAACTGGGAAGAAAACTGAAATGGAACCCCGACACTGAAAAATTTGTGGGTGACGATGAGGCAAACAGCTTGCTTTCACGACCGCAGAGAGCGCCCTACGGGACCAATTACGTCAAACTGTAATCTGATTTTTTGACCAATCTGAAAATAATTACAAATGCAAAGACTGATTCGGTACATCCTCATCCTCATGATGGGGAGTACTTTTCTTTTGCAGGCATCAGCCGCAAAGCTTACAGCCGAGAAAACCGGATCCAAAATCAATGTGAGCATCAACGGAAAATTCTTTACCAGCTACATCTTTTCAGAGGATGAGAAATACCCTTTCTTCTACCCTGTAAACGGACCGTTAACAGGCGGTTCCGTAACATCGATGAGAAACGCTGTTTACCCTCACCATACATCGCTGTTCTTTGGATGCGACATGGTAAACGGAGGAAATTACTGGCAGGAAGGACTTGATCGCGGAAGGATCATTTCTGTAAATGCCCGCATCGAGAAAGAAGGGGGCGATACAGTTGTGATAACCGACGAATGCATCTGGAGCCGCCCGGGAGCTGTCTCCCCGGTTAAGGATACCAGGAGGTACATCATAACTGCACCGGCAGCTGACAGGACCCTCATCGATGTTGAAATCACAATGCTGACGCTGATGGATGTCCATATCAGGAAAACCAACCATTCGCTGTTCAGCGCCAGACTTGCAGCTGACATTTCCGTCACCAATGGCGGCACAATGATAAATGCCGAGGGTGCAAAAAGCGAAAAGGATACATTCGGAAAGAGATCCCCGTGGATCGATTTCTGCGGAAAAAGGGGAAATGCAACTGAAGGTCTGGCAATAATGCAGCACCCGTCAAATCCATGGTACCCGGCTCCCTGGTTTACCCGCGACTACGGATTCATATCACCGACACCCATGTACTGGCCCGAAAACGGTGAGGAGACTTTCCTTAAGGATGGATCCAGGCTTGTCCTGAAATACAGGGTACTGGTCCATGCCGGCGATCATATTCAGGCTGATATCGCCGGAGAGTTTAAAAAATACATCTCAGGCGCGTTATAACATTGTTATAACATGGTTGCAGAACTGCAATGAGGAGTGTGGTGTGCGGTGTGCGGTATGCGGTTTGGTTTCATTCATGGGTTTTTCTGTAAAGGCACTCTGTCCTGAGGCATGAACTGCAGGGATAAGGGTCAAAGCTGACATCCTTTCCAATGCCTATCATTCCGCTTACCGACTTCTCAGGACTCATGAGAGCAGAATCATTCAGACTTATCCCACAGGAGTTTTCCGGCATCAGCCTGAATAATCCGTGCTGGTCCGATACATCCCACCCGCAATATCCCGGACTGTAGCGGTTTGTAACCTTCATGCCTGATATCTCAGCTGCATTCGTCACTTCCTGAAGTATCAGGCGTGATGCACGTTCCGCAATTTCACTGCCAATAATGTCGTAGATGTACGATGCAAACGGATCGCCGTCCTCCATTGCCTTTCTCCCGAGTTTTTCAGGTCCGGGACCAGCAGTACAGAGAAAAATGGCAATGGATTCTGCTTTCCTGAGTTGTCTGTAGACAATATGCTTCAGATTGAATACAACACCGTTCAGCCTGACTGACTGTCCGGCGGAATTCCATTCCTCAACAGGGCAGATTATGTACTCAGCTTTTACCGAGCATACCCGGGACGCATTGTCGAGCAGTTCCTCAACCAGGCCTGAGAATTCATAATGCGGATATTCTTTGCCGGATCCGAGAAGGCGGCCGATGCTTTCCTCACCGATCCCAAGCTCCGAAAAACCATATTCAAATGTGTTCATCATGCCTGGTCAAGTCCGGCTTCGCGGACAATCCTTCCAACAACATCTTCCCATCCCAGCGACATAAGGTGAATCCCGCTTATCCCCTTTTTTTTCCTCAGTGATTCGATCATCTCGAGTGTTATTGCAATTCCTTCCTCCCGGGCTCCGTCTCCTGCCTTTTCCATACGACTGAGTATCCTTTCAGGAAGGTACACTCCGGGCACCTTCTCGTGGAGATAAAGTGCTGCCTTATAGCTTTTCAGCGGTACCAGCCCGACAAGAATACTTACCTTGCCGAGGACATTTCGCCTGTCAAGCTGTTCGAGCCAGAGGTCAAGCCTTTCCGGTTCGAAAATTATGTTGGTCTGAAAGAACTGGGCTCCGGCGTTAACCTTTTTCTGGTCCCTTATGGCCTGAAGTTCAGGGTCCAGAGCGAAGGGTGTAGTTGCGGCGCCAAGAAAATATGAGGGAGGATGTTTCATCTTTCTTCCGTCGAGGTATATGCCCTCATCCCGCATTCTGCGTAGAATCCACAGCATCTGCACCGAATCGAGGTCGTTGATGTTCATATCGCTTGCCGGAGGAGGTCCCACTGTCGGACTGTCTCCTGTGACACACAGTATGTTTCTTATCCCGAACTGTCCCGTTCCGATTGCATCCGACTGCAGTGATATACGTGTCGAATCGCGGGCTGCGATCTGAAACACAGGTTCCGCATTAAGATCAACTGCAACTTTGCAGCAGGCCAGTGCCGACATCTTAGGTATAGCCGATGATGCATCTGTAAAATTTATGGCCTTTACATAAGGCCGAACCAGCTCTATGTCATTTTTAAGTTTTTCAGATACGGCGCTGAGCGGCGGTGTCACTTCCGTGGCAACCACGAAGCGGCCTTCCCTGAGACTCCTCTCCAGTTCCGAGGCCGGCTCCTTGTAGGCGGCCGCATGATACTCTGAATCGCCGTTCCACCATACAGGCTGTCTTACAGTTTTAAAAACCGAATCCCATACCTGTTTTTTCAACTCCTTGTCGCGCGAAAACAGCGACCCAAAGAATCTTCCGGTGCCTGTTCTTCCGATCTGAGTGAATACATCAACCCAGGTTTCGGTACCCGTCCTGTTCCAGTCGAGCGGAGGCAGAACCTCCAGGAGAGTATTCTCCCGTCCGGTCTTCCTTGCCCGGAAGTATATGACGTGCCAGACGCACCTTCTTGTCGGATCGACATAGCAGTGTCCGTCGGGAGTGACACCCCCGCAGGGTCCGTTTCTGAGCCCTTTCGGGCACTCCATGCAGCAGATGAAGGCTGTCTCCTGAAGAAGGCAATTGCCGCACATCCGGCAGCCCCATACCGGACCCTTGACCATTATCTCGATCTTCTCCCGGAAACGTTTTCCGAAAGACTCCCTTTTGAACGGATAAAAGCGGGGTTGCCAACGGCGGGCAGGCTTGAAAACAGACATTACTGATTTATTTTGACTGAAGTAAAGGACTTCAGGAATTGCGGCTTTGAAAATACTCTACAAACCGGATTGCAAAGTCATCCTTTCCCAGAACAAGATCGGCAGCACGGGCGGCAGATGCTGTTTTTTCAGGATTTGCTATCGGGCAGGTCACTCCGCAATAAACGGCAAGCGCCATGAAGGCTGAATTAAGCGACTCCCTGTCAGGCAGCCCGAATGATATGTTGCTTGCTCCCATGGTTATATTCAGACCAAGTTTCCGGTGCAGAAGCCTGATCGTCTCAAGTGTGATGACACAGGCTTGTGGCTCAGCACTTACGGCCATTGCCAGGGGATCAGCTATTACATCCTCCTCCCTGATTCCGGCCGCAACGGCCCTGTCGATTATCTTTTCTATTATCGACACCCTCTTTCCAGGGTCGTTGGTGATCCCTTCATCATCCATGCACAAGCCTATAATCGCAGCACCATACTCCTTTGCAACAGGGATGAGAGCCCTTAGTGTCTCTTCCTTACCATTTACCGAATTGATAAGACATCTGCCTGCCGAAACCTTAAGCGCGGCTTCGATGGCTAATGGATTCGGGGAATCGAGGCACAGGGGAATGTCAAAATTATCCTGAATGGCGATAACCACTTCGGGAAGAAGATTGGCATCATCAACTCCCGGATACCCGACATTGACATCGAGTATATCGGCGCCGGCCTTTATCTGGCTGGCTGCCAGTTCAAGCACATAGGAAAAATCACCTTCCTGAAGCGAGGAGACCAGTTTCCGGCGGCGCGTGGGATTAATCGATTCGCCAATAATGATTACAGGACCATTGGTATCAATGATCACCTCCCTGGTCCTGCCTGAAAGAACTGTCCTCATGATTAAACTGCAAACTGTTTCAGATAATTTACTGCACCCTGCGGATCGGGAGAATAGAAATCGGCTCCTATCTTATCGCAGTACTCCCTCGTAACCGGAGCCCCGCCAACAAGTATTTTAATCCCGGGATGCTTCTCTTTCAATACTGTGACGGTTTTTTTCATATTCTCCATGGTAGTGGTGAGAAGGGCCGAAAGCCCAACAAAAGCGCCCGGATTATCCTCAATCGCCCTGAGAAACTTATCGGCGCTGACATCAACTCCAAGGTCGATGATCTCCCATCCTCCTCCCTCTATCATCATGGCAACCAGGTTCTTTCCTATGTCGTGCAAATCGCCCGAGACTGTACCTATAATAAATTTACCTTTCCGTCGGGTCTCGCCCGACTGAAAGAAAGGTTTGAGATGCTTCATTGAGCTGTTCATTGCCTTTGCCGCCATCAGCATCTGGGGAACATAGATCTCCTTACGGCTGAATCTTTCGCCAACAGCAGCCATTGCAGGTATAAGCGCCTCATCGAGTATTCTGGCAGGACCCAATCCTCCTTCAAGAGCCAGTCTGGTAATCTCATCCGCTCCATCCTGCCCCTTCATTCCGGGAGGGTAAGGAGAAGCCTTGTCCGTTTTGCCTGACTCAACACAGAGTGCGATCCGGGCCAGTATATCATCCATAACACAAATGATTGGTGAAATTTCGTTATTGTAACCTTTAAGTCAATAAAAGCATGAAGATAACAAAATCAAAAGTAATTAATAAAATTTATTCATGCAACCGATTGCAATATTATTTTATTAAAGATTTTTAACTATGTAGCCCGGTATAAAAGCATAATTCACAAGTCGGAGAAATGGAATGAAAATAATACGAATTTTCCGGCTCTGCTTTAAAAATTATTATCTTGCCAGCGTATTAAACCGAAGAAATGAAAACAACTTCTATAATGCTCTGCCTGCTCCTTTCGGGGACAGCTATCGCCCAGACTCCTTCCACAGGGGTGTTTCAGGGTAATGCCGATATTGGTAACCCTTCAATCAAAGGATCAGCTGTTTACAATACTTCCGATCAGTCCTATTCACTGAAAGGTTCAGGTTATAATATCTGGTTTGCCAGGGATGAGTTCCGCTATGTTTTCAACCAGGTCGAGGGTGATTTCATCCTGACAGCCAATTTCCGCTTTGAGGGAGAGGGAACCGATCCTCACAGGAAAACCGGATGGATGATCAGGGCTTCGGAAGATGAAGGTTCTCCCCATATTTCGGCTGTGGTCCATGGCGACGGACTGACCGTTATGCAATGGCGCGATTTCAAGGGGGCTGAAATGAAGGACCCCGAGGATGAATTATTTGCAAAAGGATCAGGTTATGAAATAATCCAGCTCGAAAGGGCCGGAAAAACTGTTTTCATGAGAGCGGCACTTGCCGGCAAACCTTTCGAGGATATCGGCTCCTACGAAATGACAAATATGCCTGATAAGGTGCTTGCCGGATTGTTCATCTGCTCTCACAATCCGGAGGTGACTGAACAGGCCACTATCTGGAATGTCAGGATCGATAAGCCGGTCGGTGATAATTACAATGCCTCCAGGGACGGAGCTGTGGGATGCCGTCTTGAAACCATGAATGTCTTCGACGGAAAAAGAATGGTTATACACGAAAAACAGGGAAGATTTGAAGCTCCAAACTGGATGCCCGATGGCAAACAACTGCTTTTCAATATGGACGGATTATTATACAGAATACCTGTAACGGGAGGCGCCATAAGCCAGCTGAACACCGGCACGGTTACAAGAAACAATAACGACCACGGGATATCCTTCAACGGCAAACTGCTTGCTATAAGCAGTTCAAAGGATGATGCAGCAGGAAGAGGTTCGGCAGTGTACGTTGTGAAGCTGAAAGGCGGGGAACCACGACTTGTTACCCCCGAAACACCCTCCTACTGGCACGGCTGGCACCCTAACAACAAGGAAGTGATTTATGTCGCCCAGCGCAAGGGGATACCAGTTTACAATATTTACCGCAACTCAATAAAGGGAGGAAAGGAAGTAGTTCTGACCGATATTCCTGAAGGCGAACACGTTGACGGCTGTGAATATTCGCCCGACGGTAAATATATTTACTACAACGGCAGCCATACCGGAAACATGCAGTTATGGCGCATGAATGCCGACGGCACCGGCAGGGAACAGCTTACCTTCGATGAATACAAAAACTGGTTCCCCCATATTTCACCCGACGGAAAGTGGATAGCTTTCATTTCATTCCCTCCGGATATTGAAAAGAACAGCCACCCGTCATACAAGAGAGTCCTGCTTAGACTTATGCCTGCCGGCGGCGGTGAACCCAAAGTGATTGCCTACCTCTACGGCGGACAGGGGACCATAAATGTTCCATCGTGGTCGCCTGACAGTAAGCAGATTGCATTTGTAAGCAACTCAGGAAATTAACTTTAAACAGTTAAAAACTTACCGGTTTACATTTTATATTGGATGTTAACTTACTTTAATCCCGCGAATTTTACGTTTTCCGGATGAGATCTGGTATTAATACCTTTCTGCATTCTTCTCAGGTTGCATCATGTTTGCCTTAAGCCAGTTTTGGTTCTGTCCCTATCACAGGCGGCACTTCAGGGATATCAGGCACGGGGCCGAATTCGAATACCTTTGGACCGAGCGACAGATCGGAGTTCATCAGCTCGTCCCATGTGACATCCTTGCCGGTGTAGGCCGACATCCTTCCCATAATCGTAACGAGGGTGGAATTTACCTGAGCTTCGCCGTCGTTGACCGTATTTCCGGTCCTGATCCCGGTTACAAGATTGATATGCTCCTGAACATAGGGATCGGTAACCTTCCAGGTCTCGTCTGTCGAACTTTCCTCCGGATGCGGATATTTCCAGATCTCCTCACCCTTTAGATTGTAGATCATTCCCTTTGCATTGGCAAATCCTTCAGTGCCAACAATGAACTGCTCGGTAAGATTGCTGCAACCTGTTATCTGCCGTGCAGCGCAATGAGTATGCATTCCGTTGTCATACACATATTCGACGCTGAAGAAATCGTACTGGTCACCGGTAACCCTTCTCTGCCGGCCTCCCCAGCCCATTGCCTTAACCGGATTTTTCCCAAGATACCAGTTCATAACATCGATTTCATGAATGAACTGTTCAACTATATGATCGCCGGAAAGCCAGCAGAAATTAGCCCAGTTACGGAGCATGTATTCCATATCGGTCCAGCCAGGCTGGCGTTGAACCACCCATAAGCCGCCGCCGTTGCGAATAATATGCGCGCTGACTATCTCGCCGATTTCGCCGCTTGCCACCCTGCGCCAGGTCTCGGTAAAATCCTTCTGAACGCGCCTGATGGTGCCGCTTACCATGCATAGTCCCTTCTCCTGGGCTCTCTTTACAGAGATCATGACTTTCCGGGCTCCAACCGGGTCGACAGCCACCGGCTTCTCCATGAAAATATGCTTGCCTGCATCCACGGCCGCTTCAATATGATATGGCCTGAAGGCCGGAGGAGTGCACAGCAGAACAAGATCGACACCCGAATCGATAACCTTCTGATAGCTGTCAAAACCAATGAAGCAGTTCTCATCAGCAACTTCAACGGCATGCTTTGATTTCCTGAGTTGCTCCCTGCACTGGTCAAGCTTGTCCTTGAAGACGTCCCCGAGGGCAGTTATCTGCAGGTTGGGACCTGCATCGAGAAAATTTACAGCAGCTCCCGTACCCCTGCCTCCGCATCCTATCAGACCAGCCTTGATTGTCTTGCCATCGGGAGCCTGGGTCAGAAAGGCCGGCAGTTCGATCTCTTTCCTTTTTGGTTTCCGGGAACAGGATGAAACCAGTCCGGCGGTTCCAATTGCTCCTATAGCCGCCAGTGAAGTAAGAGAAACAAAACTGCGTCGGTCAATACCTTCTTTAACTGTGCCTTTCGGGCTTTTGTCTTTTTCCATAGGTTTGATTTAAATATCTGATTATTCTAATAAACTTCAAGTTCTTTCCATCCCGGTATTACCGGGAATTTAACATGCGGTTCGGTCTGATACCAGTAACAAACCGAGGCAATATCCGACTTCTGGGCAAGGTATCTGCCTCCCTGCCTCCAACCCAGATCCTGAATCGTAATACGAAGATCTTTTTCAAACCTTACCGGATCCATTATGTGCCAGCGGTACATCCCGAACCTCTGCATCACGTTATAGTGCCCGTCTCCCTTTATAACCTGGTGCAGACCCGAATACGGCGTGCAGAATTCAGTGTAATTCACCTCCTCAACACCATAGGGATTCTTCGCCCTGGTGTCGAAATCGTACGACCCGCATATATAATCCTCCGTTCCGGTCCCGCAAATTGTAGGATATTTTGTATCACCGTCGATGAAGAACTTTATCTCGCCTTCACCCCACCAGCCGTTGTTGAACACGCCCCATGCAAGATAAACACCCACATACTGGCCTCTTCCCTTTATTCCGTCAACAATGGTATAGTCTGAAGTAACGTTAGGATTGAGTCGCCTGTACTGCGCGTGGAAGTAGGCTGCATCATCAGGAACGTCGGTCAGCGTGTAATCGATCTGGTAAAAGAGTGTCATGATGTCAGCATCTCCCACATTCTCCATGGTGATCCTGCAATTTTTCCTGAAGGGCATTACCCAGTAGCAGTTGAAGGCGCTTCCAGGATTAACGCAAACGGCTGATGAGACAAGGGGAGCGTACTGTCCCCATCCCATGCCAAAAAAGTCGCCGACGGGACATTCAACAGATGGTTCCGTCTCATTGTCCCAGTAAATTCGCAGTATTGAATAACGCCATTTGCCTGCCGGAGTCATCCATATATGCTGAATCGCTCCCGGACCATCAATATCCGCAAGTGTAAAAGTCTCGCCCGGTTGAATCCGGATATATGGATTTACCTTCCATCCCTGACCGAGATCGCGGGCTGCATTGAATGCATTTGCCACATTTGGTTTATCCTTGTCGGCGAAAGAGGCCATTCCTCCCTTGCCCTTTTCCCCGGTAAAGTTCTCGGGGCTTATCGAACGGGTCTTTGCATCGGATAACCTGTAAAGGTTACCCATGTTCATGTCGAGTCCGTTGAATCCTTTCTGTGAAAAAGCCGGAAAAGAAGACACGGAAAGAATCAGTGCAACAAAAACGAATTTTCTCATACTTTCAGGTTTATTATGATTGATTAACAGGTAAGCAGGCCAGCCGGTGATCATCTGCTTAAAATTAAAAAATTCTGATCACTTACAGGGAAAAAATCCGCATTTTATTCAAATTTTTATGCCGGACAGGGTCATGTCAATATTTTTAATGACCCCCTTCCCCGTTTCCCCCAAGAGGGAAAGACTTGCTGCTCCTCCATGGGGGAATCCCGATAGCTGTCGGGATGGGAGGGATGGGGTTTAATAACAATTGAGAATAGGCCGATAGACGTTATAGTATTCATACTGATGGTCGGCGGTGCCTTCCGGATAATGAACGACACAAAGGCCATTGATGTGGGGATTTTCTCATTTCCGGGATTCACCAGGCGGATGGAAAAATACAAGGCAGTGAGACTGTTGTGAGTCAACAATATGGTGATCTCATTCATAATGGTGCTCTTCAGTCTCTTTGGAGCGATATTCGGAATGGCCGAGGAGACGATTGCCTTTTCGGTAATTTTCGTGCCCCTTGCAATATCGATGGGTTACGATTCACTTGTCGGTATCGCCCTTTGCTATTTCGCTGCCCATATCGGGTTTGCAGGGGCTATTCTCAATCACTTCACGGTAAGGATTGCCCAGGGGCAGGCCAGCGTGCCGCTTTTCACCGGCATTGAATACAGAACGTTGTGCCGGGTGCTGATCCCTGTTACGGGAATTCTGTTTGTATTGTGGTACGCGGCACGCGGCAGAAAGAATCCCGCGAAAAGCATCATGTACGAGGCTGACGGTTTCTGGTGGCAGAAAGGCAACTCCCACACCTGAGAGATAAGCTACCATACTCCCCGGTCAGCCTGGCTCACAGCCCTGGCAACAGGCATCGTCGTTGTGATCTTTGCAGTTAAATATCCTGTAACCCGGCTTAATATCGGCCTGACAAAGATTTCGGCCTCGATCATGCCGGCGCTGGCAGTGTTATTTATAATTTTCAGTTACATAAGCCTGAGAAAATCGATCCATTTCTTTGTGCTTACCAGGCAGGCAACCATAATGGCTTTCCAGTTCGGAGCAGGCTTCACTGACATGATAGCCCCGACATCCGGAGTACTAATGGGCGTACCGGGAATGGCAAGGGTTCCCTGCGTCAAATGGCTGAAATGGATTATGCCTGTTCTTACTATCCTTGTAGCGCTTGGTTTCCTGCTGCTAATACCAACAGTAACCATGAAACTCAGCGGGTTCTAGAAAATATACCTGATTGACAATGCTCCGCCGTCGCCCCAGAAGCCGCTGTAGCCTGAAAGGTTGAACGCTGGTTTCCAGTCGAGGCCGATGTTGATCGGCACATCTTCAAAATTATATTCGATACCCAGAATACCATCAATCCCGACAACGGTATAATTTGTTCCGGGGTCTCCCCAACTGTCGCCAGTATTGTCGCCATTCCAGAATCCAATGTGGGCTCCTCCTCCGTAATACCAGTTCAGCCTTGAAACATCAAAGGCATTGTTGTGAACTTCGTATAAGCCGGTAATCTCAAATCCACTCCATCTGGTAGAAAGTAAACCCTCAAAAGCAGACCGCTGGCTGACAAAGTGTTTGACTGTAAGTCCATTGGAGAAACCAAGCCTCAGGCCCACTCCTGTATTGTAATCCTGGGCTGAAGCAAAGGCAGACAGGAATATTACAAGTGTAAATGTAAGAACGATCTTTTTCATAGCTTTTTTATTTTGTTAATACCTCGACAAATTTAGCAAAAACAATAAATAAAAAAAAAAGGGGAAGGATTTACCCCGGATCCTTTCCCCTTCAAAAGCCCCGGATTATTCACCCGGGAAAGAATGATTAACAAACCAAACTTAAACCAAAGTTAACTTACGAAGAAAACATACTTGTAGTCAAAACCATTTTCACGAAGCCACCATCTTAAAGCTTTTGCGATTTTCCTCCTTCTGAGCATTACCGTCCCAAGTTCCTGTGATGATATCCTGTAGAAAGTTTTCATGACTCTGCTTTTTTAATTGACTTTTATCCTGATTCCTTTAATGTAAAGATACTGCCCGAAATAAAGCCTGTCAATACTCCCAGGTCCAACCAATGGAGATTTCCGATTGTTCCACAACCCCCTTTGTCAAGTGAATCCGGTGAATCGGCCCTGGCTTTTCCCTGGTCATAAATAAAATCCGCTGATTCGTCAAAACAGGCGCAGAATTTACCAGTGAAACGGCCGGAATTATTTTGGATCGCTTCCTTATCCTGTCACATTACTGTTCTTCAATCAAATACAATCAGCAAGGTCAAATTTTATTGCAAATACAAGCTTTTGACCAAAGGTTAAAACAGAATGATGTAAATTTGCCAAAACCGATGATTTCTTGATAAATTCACCGGGTTTTTCTCCATATTGAGTATCTTTCAACCCCAGAATCTTAGTCGTTTTGAATTATGCCACTCAATATTTCAGATAATCTTCCGGCAGTCAGGATCCTTGAAGACGAGAACATATTCGTTATGAAGGAGACCAGGGCGGTTCATCAGGATATCAGGCCCCTGCAGATACTGATCTTCAACCTTATGCCAGTTAAGATCACAACGGAAACGCAGATACTGAGGCTCCTTTCCAATACACCCCTGCAGGTGGAGATCACCCTGATAAACACCAGCATGCACCTTTCGAAGAATACACCCAGAGAGCATCTCGACTCGTTCTACAAGACTTTTGATGACATTTCCCATCACAAGTTTGACGGCCTGATAATCACGGGTGCGCCCATTGAACACCTCGAATTCGAAGAGGTAGATTACTGGGACGAGATGGTGAGGATAATGAACTGGGCCGATAAGCATATTACCTCAACATTATATATCTGCTGGGCATCCCAGGCCGGCCTCTGGCATCATTACGGGATCCCGAAGTATATGATGGACGAAAAGAAATTCGGTGTCTTCAGTCACAGGATATACAACAAAAAACATGTTCTTACGAGGGGCTTTGACGACGATTTCCTCGCTCCGCACTCAAGATATACAGAGGTAAGGAAAGAGGATATTGAAAAAGTGAGCGACCTGGAGATACTTGCCGATTCGGATGAAGCGGGAATATACCTGCTGGCTTCACGCGACCTTAAAAGGGTATTTGTGACAGGTCATTCCGAGTACGACCCTCTGACGCTTAAAGAGGAATATGAACGTGATATTGCAAAGGGACTGGACATAAAAATACCAAGGAACTATTTTCTGAATGATGATCCCCGCTGCGAGCCTGTTGTGAAATGGAGAAGCCATGCCAGCCTGTTGTTCTCAAACTGGCTTAACTATTGTGTTTACCAGGTTACACCTTTTGTCCTCGAAAACGGGAAACGGTAAAACAGTCTTTGTTTTTCCATATCCTGGAAGACTGAAAGCCTACCCATAGATCAGTCGTCGAAATTAATATTCCGGTAATAGGAAAGTTCATTGGCCATCTTCCTGAATGTCTTCTTGTTCTGTTTGTCACCCCTGTAGCCGCTGATCCGGCTCAGGCCAAAATAGGCATACGATGAGTAATCGTTGCCGTAATAACCGTACGTTGAAAATTCGCTGATTCCCCTGTTGTAGTATTTCTCCGCCTGATCGTAATTGCGGTAAAGCTTTTCCTGAAGTATACCGTTGAATACCGACATCTGTGCCTGGAAAAACCCGTTTGTGATGCTGCCATTTAGTGATTTCATTACTGCTTCAGCTTCACTGTATCTTTTAAGAAGAAGAAGGTTCTTTATATATCCTGCCGTGTAGGGCAGGTTTGCCGGATAAAGCTCATATAGTCCCTTCGTATAGGGAAGCGCCAGCTGGTAATTGTTCTCAAAGCTCATGAATATATACGACAGAAATGACCAGGCCTCGGCTTTCAGCATGATTGAATTGAAGGCGGCATTCTGCATCTCGGCTATGCCTTTTACCTTGTCTCCCCCGGGAAAGAGAAATGCAAGCACCTTGTAGATAGGATGAGCCTCAGGATAAGCCTCCCGATAGTAATTATACAACCCTGTGAAAAAATTGAAATCGGGATAAACCGTCGCGTAATCGAACGATTCTCTGATATACCTGTATGTATCTATAACCATGGGGTTGATCCTTGACTGCAGGTTATTGTCGGCATAGTACATCAGAAGCATTCCCCTCGCACCAAGATTGGCAAGAAGATATTCGGCATAGTTATCCTGATCCCGTTCTTTCTCGCACAGGCCGATGCATGTTGTCATGTCCTTCTCATACAAATCGGAAGCCTGGCTCATCGGAGTCAGCGGATGGTTCGACCAGTAAGTAACCATCCCGTTATACAGGTAAAGTACCGGATGATCCGGATAGACTTCGGAAAGCTTCCGGGCTTTCTGTCTGGCTTCTGAAAACCTGAAACCGTAAATATCATCGACACCCTCCTTCAATATTCTTATTGCAGCTGTGTCCTGCAGTATCTGACCATGGACCGCCGGAGCAGCCAGTGTCAGTAACAAAAAAATATATTTCTTAATCATCTGTGACATGGTTGACACATATCAAATATCCTTCCAAATTACAACTTTCCCGGTGATGCCGGAAACCGGTTAACGGCGCCGGCAGTAATTCTTAACTTAAACCGCTGATTTAAAGAAGACAGGATGTGAACTTAAAGAAAAAAATTAATAATCCACTGCCGGATGAACATAACTGTCCGGATGTTGTTTCAACATATATCTGCTTTTTTTTAAGTTGTTCTTCAACTCACTAATTCAGTTCCCAAAATGTTCTCTTTTAAAAAAATATTCAAAGCAGAAGGGCATGCAGGATTACCGGTAAGGAGAACAGAACGCAGTAATTTCCGTATCCCCCTGATCGGTGAAAAGGCGCCCTCATTCACCTGTGAATCAACTTCAGGAAAATTTACATTCCCTTATGATTACGGCACCTGCTGGAAGATCCTTCTGAGTCATCCTCTCGATTTCACCCCGGTATGTTCAACGGAACTGATCGAACTGGCAGCGTTACAGGAGGAATTTGATAAAATCGGTACGGTTTTGTGCGCTGTGTCAACAGATCCCCTCGAGATACATAAGCAATGGAAAATCGCTCTTGAGAAGATTGAATACAAGAATAACTCACAGGTTAAGATCAATTTCCCCATAATTGATGACGCCGGTCTTTTAATAGCCAAGCTTTACGGAATGATACATCGCGAATCGGACAACAACAGGGATGTGAGAGGGGTGTTTATCATTGATCCGGATAATAACATCAGGGCTGAATTCTTCTACCCGATGGAAGTCGGCAGAAACATGGAAGAGCTTCTGAGAACGGTAATCGCCCTGCAGACAGCTGATGAGCATAAGGTAATGACTCCGGCAAACTGGAAAGCAGGAAATGACGTTATAGTACCTTTCCCTGTAAAAGCCCGGATATCGGACATGAGCAAGGAGTCAGGAGAGTATTATCAGTTCTCATGGTTCATGATTTTCAAAAGGGGAGTAAGCAGAACACTTAATAAACAATAATTGCAATTCCGGCGCTCCCGGCGCTTTCAGGTTTGCCGGCTGACTCTTTTGAAATTGGCGCCCATACCCTGAACTACCTGTACGAAAAGTATCATATTGTGGCTTCGGCAAATTGCAAGGACCAGTATGGCACAGATGACTACACGCTCTGGGGCGGTTACTGGAACCAGGCTTACTACCCGGCCAGAGTCAATTCCTATATGCCTGCCCAGCATGCCAAAAACCAGATTCCTGTACCCGTTTCAGGATGCTGGGAAGCGACCCCGTACGTCAGTACGACAACGGACTTGGCAACAACGGTCAGGGTGTCATTACACTTGAGCCTGTTTACAAACATGCCGGCGGCGACTCCGACTGGGTGAACTGGTACTTCAGGGAATTTGTTGACGGCGAATGCATGGAATTTGCCTATGTCCAGGCCGGACAGGAGAATTCCTTTACCTGGGATGCCATGAAAAAAGAATTTGAGATACAAATCCCTTTAATTGCCAGCCTGCGCGATCAGAACAAAATTCGTGTTGAAACTCTGGCGGAATCAGGAAACTGGTTCAGGAAAAATTACAAAGTGACTCCGGCCACATCGGTCACTGTAAATGATGATATCGGAGAGAGCGATCTGAAAACTGTCTGGTTCAACAGCACATCCGGATAAATGACTCAGGGGAAATCAGAAATATCTGAGAAATTCATTCTTACCGGCGCCACAGGCTTCCTGGGCAGTCATATCATGGCCGGGCTGTTGTCCAGGGGCTTAGGCGTTGTTATATTGGGGAGAACTTTAAACGGCAACTTGCTTAAGGACAGGATCCGAAAATTGCCTGGCTGGTTCGGAATTGAACACCTTGAGGGATTACTTGAATTTCTTGAGACCGACTATCAAAAAACACGGATAGGACTCGGCGAAGATGAATATGAGAAGCTGGCCGGAAGAAGGTTAGCCATTATTCACTGCGCTTCAGATACCAGCTTCAATGAAAAGAGCCGCGACAAAGTGATCAGATCCAACTGAAGAGAGCAAGGCCCTGGCTGAAAATTCAGTGTCACAAAAATGCATTGAGGAAAACCTTCCTTTTACTATAATACGTCCGTCTGTTGTATATGGTGATTCAGTAACAGGAAGGTCTCTCAGATTCAATGCCCTCTACTACCCTGTAAGGTCACTCCAGATCATAAGGGATATTTATCTGAAAGATATAAAGTTCAACAATGGCAAAAAGTCATCAGACTGTGGTATTCATCTCAACAATAACGACATTCTTCATCTTCCTGTCAGGATATTCATCCCGGATGATGGCAGGATAAATCTCATTCCGGTTAATTATTTTACTGAAGCGCTCCTCTCAATATTGGAAAATCCTTCCGATGGAACATACTACAATCTGACAATCAGCAATCCGCCGACTATGGCAACGACATGCTCTGAAAGAGCATCCTTCAACCGGTTGTTTCTCTGAAGGAGAAGGATGTTAATAACCTCCGGTGAACCCGGAGGTATGGCACCCACCCATTATATTAAGCTCCACAGGAGCGACCTGTTGTTAATCGGACAGCAGTGATATTTTTCATTATCGTCCGACTTAAATTTTGAGATTCTTCGGTGGAAATCTTTCTATTAATTCAACTATTATCTGGTTAATTGTCTTTCTCCATGAATAATCCAGCACCCAGGTCAGCACCCAATGTACCCTGTGTCAGATGTAAATAGTTACGTTTCGTCTGATCCTTCTCTATTTGCAGCGAGCCTTCCTTTTTGATGATTACATCATTACCATATTTTAATCTTTTCGGATCAGTCGGCTCTCCATAACCAAAAGCGCCTCCTCCTTTATTTACAAGTGAATTATACCCGACTACAAGGGAATTGGTTATTGTATATGTTCTGTTTTCATCCCTCCCGACTTCCCAGAAAACATTGTTGTTACTGACCACATTGTTGTAAAATCTGAAATCATCCGCCACTGTCCATGACCAGACGGCTGCCCCATAGTTGTCAATCATAAGGTTATGATGCATTTCGCACCGTTCGGCCGGTTTGTCTGAAAACCAGAATACCACTGCATCCTTACACTGGTAAAATACACAATGATCGACTACAATCCCCTGCCCGCTGGCTAATACGCCAAGATGATTAGGAATAACATATTCATCCCCGACAAAGAGGCATTGAGTTATTCTGAGATCATCAAGATTTCTGCCTTCCCTGACAATGGGATAATTCCGCTTCACCATTCCTTCCTGCGGCCTTTCATGAACCGGGGTACCCAGGATCCGTAATCCCTGAATTGTTACATAACTTG
Source organism: Bacteroidales bacterium (assembly GCA_049294075.1). Lineage (GTDB taxonomy): Bacteria > Bacteroidota > Bacteroidia > Bacteroidales > VadinHA17 > LD21. Next base: position 31,888 of record JBAQCK010000024.1, read on the forward strand.
TTTCAACCTGTATCCCGTATGAAGTCCCTCCAAGCCGATCCTCCCTGCCGTCAGGCTTAAAATCGAGTGGCATGGTTGATACTATTACAGGCATCTTCCCGGGATTCCAATCTTCATCATCAGGTAGCAGAGCCGCCCTGATTGTCAGTCTTTGATCTTTGGAAAAATGCCAGTTTGCCGGATGAAATGTCACAGTTTCTGTAAGACCGTAAATTCCTTCAGAAAGAAATATAGTAACCGCTCCGGTTCCATTGGATTGGTTTACCCTGTTGGCAGCTTCATTGAGCGTCTTTAAAGGTTGTTCCTTTGATCCTGCATTAAGGTCATTTCCTGTACTTGAATTGATATACAAATCATTGTTCTGAGCCGAAACAACAAGATTCATCATAGAAATACCTAACAAAACAGCTAATACTGATTTCATACTTTTCATGTCACTTATTATTCAATGCAACAACATTATCCCTGAAAAATTCATTACCATACAGGTTTCTCTTCGGAAATTATTCCGTCATCCTGAGTAGCCTGTACAAGTGATCCTTCATCCACCTGAATGCAGAAATATGATAATCCTGTTGAATTATCCGCCCTGATTGATCTTACACATGACGGGGAGACACGTACAGCAGTTCCTTCCTTGACAGGAAGTTTAGTCCCATCAAGCAGGAACAGACCTTTTCCCGATGTAAAAATGTAGATTTCTTCATTTCTTTTATGGGAATGAGCAAATGGAATATCTGCTCCTGCAGGAAGCCGGTTAACCGAAATCTCAGCACCTGTAAGATCAAGCTTTTCCTTTAATGTAACACGGGTGATACTATCCAAATCACCTAATTCAGTCACGCTGTAAGTTTTCATGTTTTTAGATTTTAAAGTTTTTAATTCTATTTCGCAATGGTAAGCCTTCAATTTATTATGTGCAACCTGGTTCGTAACGAACATATTAGTTATAAATATTGATTATCAACACTATAAAGTTGATGTAATTTTTAAAAATTCTAATTTCTTACAGTACAGTAATAATCATATTATGCTATTACTCTCTATTAGAGATTTATTCTATTTTTGCATTTGCAAAATGACAATTATGCGAGTACTTGATTTACACTTTCCAACATGTCCGATAAGAAACGTACTGGGCCGGTTTGCCAACAAATGGTCCCTGCTGATTTTATGTAACCTTCATGCTCAGGGCAAAATGCGTTATACGGAAATAAGGAATGCCATACCCGACATTTCACAGAAAATGCTGTCAAGTACTCTGAAACAGCTTGAAAAGGATCATCTGCTGAAACGGAAGGCCTATGCTGAAATACCACCACGTGTTGAGCATTCCCTGACTGAACTCGGATCAAGTCTGATGCCAATATTAGATCAGATGACAGAGTGGGCTCATTTGCATTTTGATGAGGTCACGAAATAACAAACGGTTTTTGGTTTCATGATGCTGAATGGGCGAAAGGGTGAGTGGGTGAAGTGTAAAGTAACAGCCAGCTAAACTCGTTATCACTAATATTTTAATGTTTCCCTGGTCTCCCCGCAACTGAGCATCGCCTTGCCAAAATACGGATTCCGTATCTCTTCCGTCTCACTTAACCAGTAGCCGCCTTTATTATTATCGTACATGGGACAAAACTGGTAATAAACGGTTTTATCAATCATTCCAAAGGTTTTGATTGCAGCATAAAGATCTTTGCTTAATGTATGGAAGGCTTTACGTTCCTGCTCCAACCCGTCTGAAGTGATTATTGAGGCAAGGCTCTCCGCAATCCTTCCGGAAAGATCCATCCATTTCAGATGGTTATCTCCTGAGAGACGTTTCATATCAACTCCGGATAGTGCTTTCTGAAAGTTTCCTGCCGCCTGTATCGCCATTTTTGAGTCATCCTGCACCAGATAATTTTTAAGATTCAGGTACAGATCCAGCAGATTATTTAGTTGCATAATGAAATCCTTATCTACGATGGTTTTCTCTCCGGCAGTCTTAATATTGCCTGACATATGCATGTCAGGCATGTCAGTACTACCTTCTGATTTTGAGTCATCGGGCATTATCATTCCAGGCATTGAAATTACTTTGGCCCCTGCCTGCGGATTCATCATGCTTGGTTTTCCTTCCAGTTGTGAGGCTGCATCCACACTAAAAGTACCCTGAGTCACTATTTCTTCACCTTCTGCCAATCCGTAGGTAACTACATAGCCTTCACTCAGGACAGGTCCGAGGCCGATTTCCCTCAACCTGAAAACCGGTTCGTCGGAACTGGGATCCTTAACATAGACTATTGAGCGCTTACCTGTCCAGAGGACTGCTGATTTGGGAATGATAATATTATCCCTGTACTCTTTAGGGCTGGATGAAACAACTCCTGTTGCAAACATTTCAGGTTTCAGCTTTCCTGAATGATTTGCAGCCTCAACACGTACTTTTGCCACTCTTGTGACAGGATCTAACATCGGGTCTATGAAAACAATATTCCCCGAAAGTTCAGAACCAGGCATTGCCTGAATTGTAAACTTCACTCTTTCTCCCTTGTTTAAGAATGGGAGATCCGCCTCATAGGCATCAAATAATACCCATACATTGGACAAGTCTGCAATCTCAAAAAGGGTGGTTCCTGAGGACACATAATCGCCGGCACTTACCTTGCGTGCAATAATAGTGCCGGAGGTATTGGACAGGACTTCAAAATTGTCAATTATCCTTCCTGAATTCTCAATTGATGCAATCTGACCGTCTGTAAGTTTCCATTGACGAAGCTTTTCTTTTGAGGCTTCATATAGTTCTGGCTGGAGTTGTTTAGTCTTTACAGTTTCCAACAGTTCCTGCTGTGCAGTTACCAGTTCAGGGGAATATATCTCTGCCAGTTTCTGACCTGAGCCGATTTGTTCTCCAGTAAAATTAACATATAACTTTTCTATCCTTCCCGGCACATGTGAAACCTGACTTTGAAAAAGTCTTTCGTCTGCCTGAACTTTCCCGTAAAGACGAACCTCCTTAACAGCATTCTGTTTGGATACCTTTGTTGTAAGAACATTTGCCAAAGCTGCTGCTTCTCTTGTAAGATGGATGGCATCAGGATCGTGTGATGATGAACCACTCTGTACAAGGGGGATCAGATCCATCCCGCAAATCGGGCATTTACCGGGTTGCTCCATCCTTATGTGAGGATGCATTGAGCAGGTCCAGACAGTACCCTGTGCAACTTCTGTCAGATGTTCATGTTTTTCCGTCTGACTTCCCGATGAATGAAAGAAAATCCAACCAAGGAAAACACCGGACACTAAAAGAAGCCCGTAGTGTAACCACTTGCCGGAGAATAGTTTTGGATATTTATTTTTCCACATGATAATTCTGTTTTAAAATTCATAACTTGCCATAAGACGATTCAGCCAGGCTGCAGCCGTATTCAGATCGGTGATGGCTTCAACCTGTTTAAGTTCATAATCGAGTGTTTGCTGTCTGACACGTAATACATCAGTCAATGCAACAGCAGACGCTGAAAAACTCTTCAGCATAATTTCAAGGGATTTTGATGCCAGTAAATATTGATCCTCATATAGTTTTACTCTTCTCCGGGCATCCTGATAAAGCTGAACAGCCATAAAATATTCATTTTGGAGAGAATTTGACATCGCCTGATAATTCATCGAGCTTGCCTTGTTTAACAAACTGGCTTCTTCCCTCATTGCTTTGTACTTTTTCCTGTAAACAGGCAGAGTTAAAGAAATCATTGGCATAATCATGTCTGTTCCGTTCATTGAGGAGGCAGACATGTTACTCCCATTGATAAATGAATAATTTACTCCAAGACCAATCATTGGATAACCCATTCCTTTCACCATTTTTTCCCTTGCCTGATACGCTTCTTTTTCATAGTCAAGCATCTTAAGCATCGGATTCCTGCTTTGAATAGTGTCAGAAACGACTAAAAGATACAGATCGAGAGTATCAGGCAGTAAGACCTCGTAAGTATAAACCTTTGTCAAAGGAGCCCTGTTAAGATGGTTATTGAACCTGGCAACTATAGTATGCTCCTGATTTCTTAATAAAGCAATGCTGTTTTTCAATTCACCTGCTTCAATCTGAATCCTGTATAAATCCGTTAAGTCTGAATTCCCGGCTACATTTGTTTTATATTTAATCAGCGTCAGCTGTTCAATGGCTTTCAGGTTCTCCAGGCTCTTTTCAGAAATGCTGATATTCTTTCTGACTTTGAATAATTCATACCACGTACGCCGGACATCATACCAGACCTGAAGCCTGGCATCACGAAAAAGTTCAAATTTTGACATTGCCATCAGGCTCATTTCATCCTTCGCATTATTAAGGACTCCAAACCACGGGAACATCTGCATCAGTCTCATGTCTGCCACCTGCTTTCCCCCCAGAAGTTCCATCGGAGTAATAAAGACACCAATATCCAACTGGGGATCCGGAAGGGTTCCGGCCTGCGGGATTTTCTTCAATGCAGCTTCATATTCAATGAATCTTTGCAGGACAATGGGATTATTCTCTGCTGCCAATTTGAGATAAAAGTACAGCGAATCATGGCTTTGTTGACCGTATGAATAAACTGACCCGGTAATTAAAACCACCGAAATTAAAATTGAACTAAATACTGTTTTCATTTTCAGTCAGATCATTAATATTTTGCCTTTGTCCAGATAAATGATGACGCACGGCTCGTTCCCTCCAGACAGCCTGGAGCAGCGGAACAATAAAGATTGTCATAACCTGTATTACCATCCCGCCAAAGGCAGGTATTGCCATTGGGACCATTATATCTGCACCCTTACCCGTTGAGGACAGAACCGGCAGAAGAGCAATTACGGCAACGGCAGTGGTCATCATGGCAGGCCTGACTCTCTTTTTGCCTGCAATAAGTACTGCCTGTCTGACCTCAGAAACCGTAGAAGGTTTTTTCTCCTCGAAGACCTGATGAATGTAGGTACCCATAATAACCCCATCATTTGTGGCAATCCCAAACAGGGCAATAAATCCAACCCAGACTGCAACACTCAGATTGATCGTATGAATCTGGAACAGATCACGCATGTTCAGACCTGCAACAGGGAAGTTCATGAACCAGTCCTGACCATAGAGCCAGAGCATAATAAATCCTCCCGAGAAAGCTACAAAGACTCCTGAAAAGTGTATAAACGAGGCTGTAATTGTGCGGAACTGAAAGTATAAAAGCAAAAAGATTATTACCAGACTGACAGGAATAACTATTGCCAGTCTTTTGGTAGCCCTGATCTGGTTTTCATAATTTCCGGCGAATTTATAAGTAACACCGGCAGGAAGGTTTAATTCACCTGATTCAATCGCTGATTTAATAATACTACTTGCTTCCTCCACAACATTTACTTCTGCTTTACCCTCCATCTTATCGAAAATAACGAAGCCTGTGAGAAATGTATTTTCACTTCTTATCATCTGAGCTCCACGGGTGTAATCTAAATCTGCAACTTCACCAAGAGGAACCTGAACACCATTCATTGCAGGAACAAGTATTTTTCTGAGGTCTTCGGGATTGTCCCTCAATTCACGTGCGTATCGAACTCTGATGGGAAATCTTTCACGACCCTCGACTGATGTTGAAAGAGTCATACCGCCTGCCGCAACCTGAAGCACTTCCTGTACTTCACTTACAGTCATCCCATAACGCGCCATCGCTTCACGGTTAAGTGTAATTTCAAGATACGGAGCACCCACCGCCCTGTCGTAAAACACTGCAGACGCCTTAACTGAGGATACATTTTTCAGGATTTTCTCAAACTGCATCCCTGCTTCCTCTATTGATTCCAGGTCAGGTCCATAGACTTTCAGACCCATCGGTGCACGCATTCCCGTGGAAAGCATTACCAGTCTGGTTTCAATAGGTTGCAGCTTTGGGGCCGATGTTAATCCGGGTACATTTGTTACTTTGACAATCTCATTCCAGATATCGGCCGGCTTCTTTATCTCTGGTCTCCATTGACGGAAATACTCGCCCTTGCTGACCGGGATCAGACTGTCGCGTGGTATGACTCTGAATCCTTCTGTCGCCGGATTGTATTTCAGATTTCCTTTAAGGAAGAAATTACCGTCCCTGTCCGTTTTGAACTGCATTCTGTGTCCGTTTTCATCAAGGATATATTCCGGTCGATAGTTTATGGTGTTTTCGAACATTTGTACCGGAGCAGGATCAAGTGCTGAATTGACTCTTCCCCATTTACCAACTGCCAGTTCAATTTCAGGTATGGCCGAAAGTCTCTTATCAAGAATTTCTATGTACTCCAGGTTTTTTTCAATGCCCGAGTGAGGCATGCTTGTGGGCATAAGCAGGAATGATCCTTCATTCAGGGCAGGCATAAACTCCTTGCCGGCTCCCGGAAAAGTATTAATTGCACTCTGCCATAATGAGCTTTGCCGAAAACTCTTAACTCCCAGTAACTCAAAGCCGTTTACAACCTTACCAAACACTCTGTCAAATCCCATCCAGACAACTAATCCGAAGAGAAGTGTAAAGGCGGGGATCATCAGAAATTTCCATTTGTTTTCAAGAGCCCATGTTAATATGTCTTCATAGAAATGAAGCATTGACATGAGTACAAGAAGGATGACCGAAATAATGCCGGTCACAAATAAAAAATTGACAAACTCACTGTTATGTGCTCCAAGCGGCAACCATTCTTTTGACAGGTACCATGTTGCAAAAAGGACAATGATCAGTATATTGATATAATTGGGAAATTCCTTTCTTCTTTCACTCCACCTGAAGGCAAAGAGGTTGTTTATACCCACTGCCGTCAGAGCCAGGACAGTCCAGGAGTGCCAGATAATTGCCAGAACAAAACCTGCAAGGATCAGAATACTGTTCCAAATCCTTGTGATTTTCCTTTTGTCAAAAGAGACGTTAAAGAATATATGAACCAAAGTAGGCAGAACAACTATTCCCAGTATAAAAGCAGATATCAGGGCAAATGTTTTTGTGAAAGCAAGCGGGCGGAACAATTTTCCTTCCTGCGCCTGCATGGCAAATACCGGCAGGAAGCTTACGATTGTAGTTGCAACTGAAGTTACCACAGCAGCTCTGACCTCAGTGGTGGCATGGTAAATGACCTTTAATAGTTTTTTACCCCGTGAACCATGATTCTGCGGCATCTCAAGGTGTCGCAGAATATTCTCGACATCAACAATCCCAATGTCTACCATTACACCAATGGCAATAGCAATTCCTGATAATGCGACAATGTTTGCATCAACGCCGAAAAGCCTCATAAGAAAAAAAGTCATCAGAACTCCTAATGGCAAAAGTCCTGCAACAATCAGGGAAGCTCTTAAATTCAGGACAAGTACAATAATTACAATAATGCTTATCAGAATTTCATGTGACAGCGCAGATTCAAGAGTTCCTATGGTTTCCCTGATCAAACCCGTCCTGTCATAGAATGGAACTATTGTAACCTTTGATATGGAGCCATCAGGAAGAGTCTTTTGCGGCAGTCCTGCTTCTATCTCTTTTATCTTTTCCTTTATGTTGTTTATGACTTCCAACGGATTTGAATGATAGCGGGCCACCACTACTGCTCCCACAGCTTCAGATCCGCCTTTGTCGAGGCCTCCTCTCCTTGTAGCCGGACCCAGAGTCACTTTTGCGACATCTTTAATTCGTACGGGAATATTATTTCTGACTGAAACGACTGATAATTCAAGGTCTTCAAGAGTTTTTACATAACCAATGCCCCTGATAATGTATTCGACACTATTGAGTTCGATTGTTTCAGCACCGATATCAAGATTGCTCTTCTCCACAGCATTCATAACATCCATAACCGAAACGTTATATGCTTTCAGGGCATTGGGATCCAGGTCAACCTGATATTCTTTAACGAAGCCCCCGGCCGATGCCACTTCAGAGACCCCCTCAGCTGTTGAAAGACTGTACTTTACATAGAAGTCCTGAATAGTTCTTAATTCCTGCGGATCCCACCCTCCGTTTGGTAATCCTGTTTTTGGATCCCTGCCTTCCAGAGTATACCAGAAAATCTGGCCAAGTGCTGTTGCATCAGGACCAAGGACAGGCTGAACACCTTCAGGTAAGGTACCGGGGGAAAGTGAATTCAGCTTCTCGAGGATTCTTGACCTGCTCCAGTAAAACTCGACATTATCCTTAAAGATTATGTATATAAATGACATACCGAACATTGATGTACTTCGTATAGTCTGAACTCCGGGAATCCCGAGTAAAGCAGTTGTTAAAGGATAAGTAATCTGATCCTGAATATCCTTAGGAGACCTGCCCATCCATTCAGTTGAGACAATCTGCTGATTTTCTCCTATGTCAGGAATAGCATCCACCGGAACCGGACTTCGGGGCAGTATTGATGTTTTCAGATTAAACGGCATGGTAACAAGGCCCATCACAATAATAGCGGTGAGAAAAATGAAAGTGATCAGCCTGTTCTCAAGAAAATATTTTACTATACGATTAAACATAGCATCAGAAAGTTATCCCATGGCTGGTAAAAAAATCTGCCAGCCATGGGCTATGATTAATTTATTTTGTCCTCTCGTAATGGCAGCATACTGGAAGATTTGCATAGACCTCATCCGGCGCTTTATACTTTTCAGTATCATGACCAACTGAGGCCAGTTTCCTGCTGAGCGCATCCTTATTTGTTTTTGCAGGATCAAATGTGACAGTAAGCAACTGGGTCTTTACATCCCATGAAGCATTAGTCGCACCTTCAGCTTTTACGGTAAGCTCAATACGTGTTTTGCACATGTCGCACTTTCCCAATACTTTGAATGATTCGGTCTTAGGCGAAGTCATGTTTGTCTGACTATGATCGTGTGTCTGTGCAAAAGCCGACATATTAAGACCAGACACAAGGAAGATTGCAAGAATAAGATTTAATGTTTTCATCATGCTCAATTTTAATGTTATAGGATGGAAAAATAAAAATTCACTTTCAAGAACCTGAAACATGACAGTCAGATACCTTGAAACAGATAACTCTATCAAACCTCAGGTTTGAATAAACTGCAATGAATAATCAAATGCGGTAAACGCAGATTTCTGATAATAAAGGAGCTGACTTTAATTTTTCACCTGGCGGTAACTCCCATGTCCTGTAAACATCCATATAAGGTCCACTGAACAAAGCATTGGGTTCCGGTGCAGATGGTATATCTTTAAAATCAGCAGTATATGATAACTTTAAATATTCCGGAAGGTAGCTGCTGCTGATCCGATAAAAAGTGAGCTGATCATCGCAACATTTATTATCCATGGAAGGTTGATTCAGGCATTCATTCTGAACGTCCTCCATTCCACATGAAGACAGCCTGCCTGAAAAAGAAACTTTTGTCTCAGCCAGTTCACCACCACAGTAATGTTTGTCAATACTTACCGTCATTCCTGAGGCAAGCATAACAACTCCGACTAATATGGCAAATGCCTGTTTCATGTTCTGTTAACTTATGGAGAAACAGATTAGCTGTTTAAGTTGTTCAAAGTTAAAGGTATTTTACGGAATCAGGACAGGCTGAGCACAATTTTACCCCCTTTCTTCTTTCCCCCAAGGGGGAAATGAATCCTTCCCACTGAGTGCTCCTGCCCCTTTGGGGAATTCCGATAGCTCCCGTTAGTATCGGGACGGTAGGGATAGGGGTAAAATAATTAAAAATTGCTTTCATCATTACCTATAGTCATTTTTAATTATATTTAAAGATCTAATTATTAAGACCACAGACAACCATGAAAAGAACCAGAAGGGATTTCCTAAAATCGGCAGGTGCCTTTACAGCAGGTGCATTTTTCATTCCTAACCTGATCAGTTCTTCCCCGGCGAACAGGTTAAATGTTGCAGTTATAGGCGTTGGCGGACAAGGCAGAGCCAACTGGAGCAGACTGATTAATCAGAAAGATCCGCTATGGAATGAAAATATTGTCGCATTGTGCGATGTTGACGATAACAGGGCTGCTGCAGGATTCAAAGCAATTCCGGATGCCAGGCGCTTTAAGGATTTCAGGGTGATGTTTGACCAGATGCACAAGGAAATTGACGCAGTTATGGTTTGCACGCCTGACCATATCCATTTCCCGGCAGCAATGGCTGCCATGGAGCTTGGCAAACACGTCATTGTCGAAAAACCGCTTGCACATAATATCTGGCAATTAAGAACCCTGCAGAAAGCAGCCAGGTACTACAAGGTAGTTACCCAGCTGGCCAACCAGGGACATGCCACCAATGGCATCCGTCAGGTGAAAGAATGGTATGAAGCCGGATTACTGGGCAATGTTACCGAAGTAATAGCCTGGTTTGACGGGCCTGCATTTGGGAAGGGAATGTATTTCGACAAACCCGAAAGTTTTCCGCCGCCCCAACAACCCGTCCCTGAATATCTCGATTGGAATCTGTGGCTGGGACCAGCAGCATACAGACCATATAATATTGTTTATGCCCCGTTGACTTGGCGCGGCTGGTTCGATTTCGGCAATGGTGAAATGGGAGACTGGTGCTGCCACACGCTTGATGCTCCATACTGGTCGCTGGATCTGGGAATGCCTGATGTTGCAGAATGTGAGTTCAAGACACCCGTTCCTGATACCGGATTTGTTTCAGACAAGGCCATCATACGCTGGGATTTCCCGGCACGGGGGAATAAAGTCCCCGTTACCATGCGCTGGTACGAAGGAGGATTGAAACCCGATAACCGCCCGGAATGGAACCTCGAGAAATTGCCGGGAAGCGGCATGATCATGGTTGGTGACAAACATTGTCTTATGACAGGAGGTCGCCCGAATAATCCTGTTATTCTATTGCCCGGCAAGGAATGGACCGAGTTTCAGAAAAATCTGCCGGCTCAAACCATCCCGAGAGTCTTTGAAGAAAATCCCCAGCGCGAATGGGCTGAAGCCATCAAAAACAATACTCTGCCCGGTTCGAATTTCGATTACTCTGCAGGAATGGTGGAGATGGCTCTCATCGGCGTTCTGGCACAAAGATTCAATACCCGAATTGAATATGATGCTGCAAATATGAAAGTCAGAAATCATCCCGAACTGGATGCTTATATTAAGGAACCTGCCCGCAAGGGATGGGAATACGGTGAAAATCTCTGGAAGTAGTAGTTTTTACGGAGACTATTCTCCCAATGCATTGAAGAGATCAGACCTCCGGTCCTTACGCCAGACACCTTTCCAGATACCCAATCCGGCATTCCCGATCCAGTTCCATGGAGGATCATAATTCAGATCGATCTCTGCCGTCAGCAGAGTCCCCTGTATTCCGCTTTCCTGAAGGACATCACCGGCAGGATTAACGATTAAACTGTGACCGTCAAAAATATTCGTGACGAAAAACACACCATTATCTATTGCCCTGCTGCGGGCTGTCAGTTTCCAGGAATCCGGTCCCCTTACATCTCCCCATACTGGACAAAACAGTATTTCTGCACCATTGACGGCCAGTATCCTCGATACTTCCGGGAAGAAGCTGTCCCAGCAGATCAGTATCCCTATCTTACCGAAATCAGTGGTAAAAACCGGGAATGAATTTCCAGGGACAGCTCCGGCTTCAGCTTCAGAATCAGGCAGCTGTACTTTTTCATAGATACCTTCGATCTTTCCGGTCCTGCCATAAAGCACCGCCACATTCTTTAAAATATCCCCAGCCCAGCTGTAAAGGCCTGAGACAATGTACATCCCATACTGTTTTGCTTTTCCCGCCATCATCACCGAAGCGCTTCCTTCAAGCGTGTTGGACTCGGTTTTTTGCATGCCAAGACCAGTGTTGCACGTCGGCCATCCCTCGGGCAGACAAATTATAGTACATCCGGCCTTGCCCGCCTTATCTATCAATTCACTCATTGATGCTATGTTCTTTTCCACTGTCGGGCCGGGGGGACGGAAATAAAAGGTACCGACCTTAATCTTCCTTGGCGGAACTTCAGCACAGGGTTCAAATGAAATATCATCCCACCAGACCGTTCCCGTGCTCCACCTGAATTCCAGGGATAATTCAGCTGTGGTGGCCCCGGTCACTGCTTTGATCCTGTCAGATGCATGAAACCAGCCATCGGACTCGCTGTCAATAGTATATATGTAGTTATAGCCAAGCTGTTCATTCCCCCTGAACCATTTTACCCTTATAAGTACATTCTTGTGAACTGAACTGATGTCTGCTGTCCTGAATCTGGCGGAAACAAGGTAAGTCTGATCCCCTGATATCGTTATTGACTGAACGGCTCTCCCGTGACAGTTGAGGTTTGAGCTTTCCATCATAAGTGAGGCCCGGCCGGTGAAAAACACTTTTTTGTCAATTGCTGTTAGGGGTTGCATTTCTTCAACAGGACCTGTAATCATCCAGCTTACCGGATTTGCCGGGGAAGCCTCAAATCCGGGATTTGAAATAAGGTTTCCTGCTTTCACGATATTTGATCCCGGAAGCAGGCTTGCCGTGAAAAGCATGGCAGCCAGGCATATTAATTGTTGCTTCATAACTTATCCGTTTCAGGCAAAGTTATGAAATGAATCAGTACTCAGTGACATTATCTGATAAACTCCGGAAACAGCATATCTGAAAACAGGGAATATTTACAAGCGAAGAAGTGCGATTAAATAAACCTTTTGATCGTCCTTAAGGATTTATAAAATTCCTAAATTTGATATAAAACCTGCGTCAGTGTGAAAAGAAGAACGTTCATTGGGAATGTCGGCGGCGTTGCCGGCGCAATATCAATTTCGCCCCATCTTTTAAAGAATCTGAGACTCTTTAACCACAAGCAGGAGGGCGGCTGGGACGGTGATCAGGACGGGGTGATGGAAGGTGTCCAGCATAACACAATGGATGTGGAATACTATGGCCCCAATCCCCGGATGACGATCTGGTACCTGGCCGCCCTTAAAGCAATGGAGAAGATGTCCGAGTATACAAAGGACACGGAAATGGCTGTCAAATGCAGGAAACTCTTTGCAAACGGAAGTAAATGGATCGATGAGAATCTGTTCAACGGAGAGTACTGTATACACAGGATTATTGTTCCTGGAAAGGAAAAGATCCCTGAAGAACAGCTTGTGGGAATGGGCTCAACTGACTACGGAAATCCGGATTACCAGCTGGATGAAGGGTGTCTTGTCGATCAGCTGGTGGGCCAGTACCTGGCGCACGTTTGCAACCTGGGATATCTTGTAAAGAAGGAAAACGTTTCAAAAACCCTTAAGAGCATAATGAAGTATAACTACAAGAGCGACCTTACCGACCACTTTAACTGTTTCAGAAGTTATGCTCTCGGCAACGAAGCAGCATTGCTGATGGCATCTTACCCCGGTCGTCGTCCTGTAAATCCTTTCCCGTACTTTACCGAGGTGATGACAGGATTTGAATACACGGCTGCAATAGGTATGCTTTATGAGGGTCTGACAGACGACGGGCTTAAATGCATTTCCAATATAAGAAACCGTTATGACGGCAGGAAGTGAAGTCCTTTCAATGAAGCCGAATGCGGACATCACTATGGCCGTGTTATGGCCAGCTGGTCTGCCGTTCTTGCGCTCAGCGGTTTCAACTACTCCGGAGTGACAAAGGAGCTACGGTTTACAAACCGGGAAGGGAAGTATTTCTGGTCGAATGGATTTTCATACGGAACTGCCAGAATATCGAAAGGCCGGAAAGGTTTGACGATCGTTTTGAATGTCATTAACGGATCTATCGAGCTGAACAAGGTAACAATCACGGGTTTTGGATCTGAGACTTTCAGGAAGCCAATGTGGATAGGTACAGGGGAGAGTGAAATTATCACAATATGACGGGATAAATTGACCGCCTTCAGACAGGACCGGTAAGTTTTTCCTGTGTCCCGCGCTGCCAGTGTCAATCAGAGCAGGCAGAGCTTATCACAAAGGGTGATACTGACCTCCCACTACCAGCTTATCACCCGGATTATCCGCTTCAAACAAATGAGGAATCCTTTGTACTGATGCAATTCAGCAGCCCAGATCATGGGTTGAGGGCACATCCACGATTCAGGATCGGTCTGCGTTACAATGTATGGTCCGGTCCATCCTTTGAGGTCTTTACTTTTCCATAGCAACCCGCCTGTTCCTGTCATATAATAGGTAGCGGTACTTTTGTCAGCCAGGATACAGGAGTCGCTCAGGCGGATTGAATCCAGAGGAATATTTTCCTTTATTTCCGGCTTCCGGCCCTGAGCAAAGATCGGTGCAAAGCTCAGAACTATTAAAAGAGCAGTCAGAATCCTTTTCATCAGTATATAATTTTGATTTTAAAGGTTCCCGCCTATGCGGGAGAACCCACATGTTTGAAAATTATATACATACGTGTTTGTGTATTTGATACATGTGGGTTTCATAGCGTTTAGAAATATTAGTAGTGAGGTGATTCAGGCAGCACAATCTAGTCAATTTTAAGCTCTATTGAATCCAGAAGCGGTGATGATAGTTTCAATGAAACAGGATTTTCCGGTGCATCTTTTTTTACAAATATCAATAATCTGCCATTAATGCAGCGTTGCTTATTATCCTGATAGTTATCTGCAGCATTGGGTGAAGCATTTTCCATTCCAGGCAAAGTCCCTCCGGATATTTCACAGGTGATTTCATTGTCGGCCAGGATGGAATGGTTGCCATTTGCATCCAGAATTTGCACCTTCACCTGCCTTAAAAGCTCATTATCTATTGGTTTAAGAACTTCAGCGTCAATCTTTGCCGACATCGTGTTGGTTGTAATTTTGTATGTTGCAGCCTCCTTCCCGTTATTGAATGCGACCACCTTGAGTTCGCCGGGTTCATAGTTTACGATCCATGCGATTATTCCGGTTTCACGATCATATGGTTTACGTTCACCAACTGTCTTCCCGTTAAGCTGCAATTCTGCCTCACTGCAATTCGTGTAGCAAACTACCTGGACCCTGGTATCCTTATCATAATTCCACAGTGGCGGTGCATCGGCTGACAATCTGTTTCTCCAACGCGAACCGCTTCTCTCTGCCAGTTTATATGTTCCAATGTAAGCCATCGGCTCCTGACTCCACAACGCTTTGCGGAAATAGCCCCGTGGTTTGATATTGCCGGCCAGGTCAAGCAGACCCGAAACAGAACCGCGAGCGGGCCATGGACCTGATTCACCCAGATAATCAATACCAGTCCATAGAAATTGTCCGAAAATGAACTCCTTGTCCTTTACTGCGTACCACGCCGGTAAGTCATGTCTGTTCTCACTTCCGTAAAGAATCCTTTCAGGATACAGCTTATGGTCACTGTCATATTTGTTTTCGGTGTAATTATAGCCGACAATGTCAAGTACAAAAGGATAATCGGTATAGTTTGACATCACTGCACCGGCTAAAGCTGCTGTGACAGGCCTGGAATTATCGGCTTCTTTTACAGTTGCTACGAGTTCCCTGGCAATCTGACCAAGGGTTTCTGCTCTCGGATGATCTTCCAGAAATGCCCTTACAGACTGCTGACTGATACCCTCATCGGCCAGTACGGGATGTGTATAGGGATCATTCGGATAGTCCACTTCATTGCCAATACTCCACATGATTATGGATGGATGTTTCCGGTGTTGCAGAATCTGATCCTTTAAATCCCGTGTACTCCATTCTCTGAAATACTGCGAAGTTCCCTGATGCCCCGGAATGCCTCTGTTCCAACCTGTGATCCACTTGTTTTTTGGATATTCCCATTCATCGAATGCTTCATCCATGACAACAAACCCAAGTTCATCGCATAAATCGTACAAATGCGGCGCCTGAGGATTATGGCTTGTCCGGATTGCATTAACCCCGAGACTTTTTAAAGTTTCAA
Organism: Bacteroidales bacterium; assembly: GCA_049294075.1. Classification (GTDB taxonomy): domain Bacteria; phylum Bacteroidota; class Bacteroidia; order Bacteroidales; family VadinHA17; genus LD21. Next base: position 47,709 of record JBAQCK010000024.1, read on the forward strand.
GCCGAGTCCGCCAGACCGATTTGGTAACTGCGGCACCCAGAACACCTGCATCGTGATGAATGCATACGCCTTTCACTTTGGTATTCACTCCATTGAGATAAAAGCCTTTATCCGGATCGAATTCTATTTCCCGGATGCCGGCTCTGCAACTGCTTTCGTCAATAAGCCTGGTTCTTTTATATACAGAAGTTTTCAGCGAGTACAAATAAGGCGAATCGATGCTCCACAATGCCGGAGATCTGAGCTTCATAATCTGGTTAAATTCCGTAAGCCCTTTAGCATCAGCCGTTCCGCTTTTTGAGGTGGATGCAACTTTATGGCCTTCAGCATCGAATAATTCATGAACTACTTTTACCGGTGAAGATTCAATGGAGTTCTTTATTGTTGTGGTTATAGTGATTTCAGCCTCATTGTTTTTTATTTCTGCCTGGTATGCCACACCCCAGAGATCGATATGAATCGGGTTGGCATATACAAGGTAGACATCACGATAGATTCCTGATCCCGTGTACCAGCGCGAATCTGCATCATTGCCATGATCAACTCTTACAGCAATTGAATTTTTCTCTCCCCATTTTATGTACGGAGTCAACTCATACATAAATGAGATATAGCCATTGGGCCTTTTCCCAACCCATTTCCCGTTGATAAAGACTTCACTGTTATTATAAACTCCTTCGAAGAAGATATAAGCCTTGTTTCCCTTCTCCGTGTCAGGAACAACAATTTCTTTTCTGTACCAGGCAATGCCTCCCGGAAGGTAGCCGGTGCAACTTGCCAGTTCCGGACTTGCGTTTTGTTCTACTGTCCAGTCATGAGGCAGATCAACAACAGCCCACTTGCTGCAATCCATATTTTCTATTCCGCCATATTGGATGTCCCCCAGATTGAAATACCAGTCATCGTTTAGTTTTTCCCTTCGGCCAAAATCCTGTGCACTTACAAATGTTCCGGCTGAAATGAGAATGAGCAAAAATATTCCGGACAAAGACATACGAACTAATTTATACTTTTTCATTTTTGACTCACTTTTTTTCATTTAAAGATAACAACAAACTCCATACAGAAGAAAGTTTTTATGCTGCCTTAAGATGCAAAAGAACGTTGCAGGAATAAGCACTAACAAGTTTTAGTTAACTAATCACAAATAAGTCAATTTTTTGTCAACTGCCATATAAGCTTAAGTGCATTATATTTACATTTACAACCCGCAATAATATAACATATAGTTGCGAATCAAACACAAATGATTTAGAAAATATGAGAATAACGAGAATCCTTGCTTTTACTGCTGTCGCAGTGCTGCTGGTCAGTGCAACAAATGAAAAAGTACACAGGTCTGGTTTCCGAAGATATCATTAACCAGAGGATTCGTGAAATTTTGCGTGTCAGACTTGCTATAAAGCCTGTTCCTGAAAATGAAGCAAACAAGGAAATTACTTCCCAGCCTGCCCAGCATAAGATAGCATATAATGTTGCAAGCAAATCTATCGTTCTGCTCAGGAATGATGGTGTGCTCCCTTTGCAGCTGGAGAATAAACCAATAATCGCCGTTATTGTAGCGAATGCTATTCAAAAAATGGTTTCAGGCGGATTAGGCGCAGGAGTAAAGACATTATACTAAATAACACCTTTGGAGGGATTGAAGGATCGCATCGGAGACAAAGTGCAGATCATATTTGCCCAGGGATATGAACCGGTTCAGGTTAGTTTTGCCGACAGGTTCAGAAAAAGGACCCCTGAAGAAATTGAAAAAGCAGTCCATGAAAAGGAGTTAACCGCTCAGAAGCTTACAGATGAAGCTGTTGAAGCGGCATCCAAAGCCGGTTTAGTCATCTTTATTGGTGGCAATAACCGGACAGTTGAAACCGAGGGAAGTGACAGGGAAGACATCTCTTTACCTTTCGGTCAGGATAAATTGATAACCAGTATTGCGAAGGTGAATAAGAATATTGTAACAATTCTTGCAAGCGGAGCTCCAAATGATCTCAATGTTGTGGAACCACTTTCAAGAGCACTGATTATTTCATGGTTCAACGGCTCCGAGGGAGGTAATGCCCTGGCTGATGTGCTTCTTGGTAAAATCTCTCCGGGTGGCCGGATGCCATTTACCCTGCCTGTTAAACTGGAAGATTCACCAGCTTATTATCTGCATAATTATCCGCAGGGAACCAAAAAGTCAGATGTCTTTGCCAATCTTGTTTCAAAAACCGACGCAGCAGAAAAAGGCGTACAGGAGCCGGATAAATCTCAAAAATCAGACCCGAATTCAGCATTTTATTCCGAAGAATCGCTCGTGGGATATAGTTGGTACGATACAAAAAACATCCCTGTCAATTATCCTTTTGGACATGGTCTCACTTATACCACTTTTGAGTACAGCAAACTTAAAGCCAACAAAAAAAAGTATGGCAAAAATGATGTAATCACAGTTTCAGTTAATCTGAAAAACACCGGTGAAATGGCAGCCGAGGAAGTGGTGCAGGTATATGTACACCGCATTAACCAGGCTGTTGAGTGGCCGGAAAAGGAACTCAAGGCATTTTCAAGGATCCCGCTTCTTCCGGCTGAGAGCAAAACTGTTAAGATGTCAATTCCGGTAAAGGATCTTCAGTACTGGAACGAAAAGACACATTCATGGGACAATGACCTTTGTAAACTTGAAATTCAGGTTGGAGCTTCATCACGGGATATAAAATTAAAAAAGGAAGTCATACTAAAGTGATATAGGTTCTAAGAGGATTTAATTATCCGTGTTTTGTTTGGATTCCGTGGAGACGATCAATTAATCGTCCCTTCTTTATTTAATAATCTCCCTGGATAACTCAAGATATTTTAAAGCCAAATCGTTCATACCCTGAAACAAATATGCATTCCCAAGGTTTTTATAAATAAGGTATGCATAGTCTGAGTCAGGGAATTTCTTTTTAGCCTGATTCAAAATAAGTAACGCTTCAACAGACCTGTTCATTTTGTTGTATAATCTTCCAAGGGCACTGTATGCATAGACCTGTGTTGAATCTATTCCGATAGCTTTCCAGTACCATTCAATTGCCTGGTTATAATCCTGTTTATCCTCAAGTCCAAATGCCAGGTTATAAGCTGCATGGCCATTCTCCTCCGTTAAAACTTCGAAGGAAAAGTGTGAATCTTGAGGACTCCCAACTAACAAAAGTTGCAAACATCTTCCTCAAAATTACAATATATCTCAACTATTGAATTAATGGAAAATTACAGCGGGGGCACTTCCAAATCAAGTTGATTCACTATATTTTGAAATCATATGCCGCCAAAATACGGAATAAAATATTGCCAAAATACGGAATAGAATGTCGCCAAAATACGGAATAGAATGTCGCCAAAATACGGAATTCATAAACAGATTGATTTAAAATCAATATCTTTGTGGATGTTTTTGCTATATTAATGAAGACTTTGAATTACATATCTCGCATTAGTGACAAGCTTCTTGGAAGTTTGCTTGAATCGACTGGAGCAGTTCTGGTGGAAGGCGCAAAATGGTGCGGTAAAACACAATCTTCATTACAAATAGCCAATAGTGTCGTGTATATGCAAGATCCTGATGAGGGACCTGGTTATTTGGCAATGGCAGATACCAAACCATCACTTCTGCTGGAAGGAGAACCTCCACTGCTTCTTGATGAATGGCAAATGGCACCAGTTATTTGGGATGCTGTACGATTTGCTGTAGATAAACGAGGTCTAATGGGTCAGTTTATCCTTACTGGCTCAGCAACGCCAAGTGACAATGAAACTACTCATTCGGGTACTGGCAGAATTGCCCGGATGCTTATGCGACCTATGAGCCTGTTTGAATCCGATGAATCTAATGGTAAAGTATCCATTAAAGATCTTTTCGAAGGAAATACAGATATTGCTGCAAAAAGTACTTTAACAATTGAGCAGATAGCACATGCTCTCTGCAGAGGGGGATGGCCGGCTGCGGTAATATCCGGGAAACAGTCTCCTCGTATAGCGATGAACTATGTTGATGCAGTTATTAATTTAGACGTTCAACGTGTTGATGGTGTTGAAAAGGACCCTGAAAAGGTTCGTTTATTGCTACAATCATTAGCTCGCAATATTTCTACTCAGGCAACATCCAAAACAATAATGGATGACATGCAGGTTAACGAGGCATCTATTACAGATAAGACATTGAGCTCCTATCTTAATGCACTTCGTCGACTATTTGTTGTTGAAGATGTTCCTGCCTGGCAACCTTCACTTCGTTCAAAAACTGCCATACGTACGGCAAACAAACGCCAATTTGTTGATCCATCAATAGCGACAGCAGTCTTGCGCACAAATGCAATAGGGATCTTACGTGATTTCAAGACATTTGGTTTCTTATTTGAATCATTGTGCACACGTGATTTGAGGGTATATTCTCAAGCTAATGATGGAATAGTATTTCATTATCGGGATAAATCAGGACTTGAATCCGATCTGATCATTAAACTTAACGATGGTCGGTGGGCTGCTGTTGAGGTAAAACTGGGAAATAAAGAGATTGAAGAAGCTGCGGCCAACCTGATTAAACTCAGTCATAAGGTTGATGCTGAGAAAATGAACCAACCATCTTTTCTTATCGTACTAACAGGCGGACAGGTTGCATACAGGCGGCCGGATGGTGTGCTGGTAGTTCCAATAGGCTGCCTGAGAGACTAGTTTCCTTAGAATTTCAGAATTATAAGTTGTAACCTCGATCATTAAAAATCGGCTTTTCTCATTCCTTCATTTAGCGAGGTTTTCAGGAGGTCATTAAAAGAAACAAGAGGTCGGATTTGACCTCCTGTGTCTCTGGGTACCCCCAACGGAGAAGAGTTGCAACCAATAAACTGAATGACAAAAATTGGTCAACACTCTGACCTTTTCATTTTGCTTTTCTGTCGCCTGTATAACGGCGTGATATCCGTCATCAACAGCTATTAAGGGCTTTTAATCAGAGCCCAGCC
>JBAQCK010000025.1:0-17201 GCA_049294075.1 Bacteroidales bacterium
AATCCGAACTTGAAAATTGCCAATTCATTGAAAACCAAGAATTCCATTCGGATTAACTGCAAGTCGGGTTAAGATAACTTTTTTATCAGGTTAAAGGTAGAAAATTTATCAATATTTATAAAGTGACGTACTATAACCATGAAGATAAACGGAGTTAAAACACGAAGTATCACGATATGATGCATTAACTAAACAGTGTAATCCCGTGTAAATCTCTGTGACACTCCGTGGTAAAAAAGGAGGTTGAGATTGTCTTTATTTTTGCCTTTAATAAATGACCTATGGGTGAATCCTCAGGAACGAAAAAGATCCAAGACACAACACGAAAGGGGCAGCGGGCAGAGAACAGGGGGCAGAGAGGGAAGAGGAAGAAGCGAAGAGCTTAGGGTTTTAATCTTCAAATTGAATTTCCTTTCCGAATATTTTCGTAACGAATATAATCGCAGAGGCAATGAAAAAGAATCCATTCAAATTCGGGAACATAGTTGACGGAGTACATTTCACCGACAGAGAAGATGAACTTGTTTACATCTCTTCTCACCTGAAGAGTGAAAACCATTTGATAATCATCAGTCCGAGGCGCTTCGGCAAGACCAGTCTGATCAGAAAGATACTCAATGAATCAGACCGGAAACATATTTACCTCGATCTGCAGGTAGTGCTTTCGGAGTATGATTTTGCGGCACAGTTGCTAAAGAGAATCTACCGGATCTTTCCCTTCAAAAAGATAAGTTCCTTTACCAAATCGTTCCGTCTGATACCGTCGAATAACATGAATCCCGTCACCGGAGAGGTTTAGATATCATTCACTCCCGGATCACGCGATCTGGCTCCGCTCGAGGATGTACTCGGTCTGATCGGCAAGCTTGGAAAAGAAGACGGGAAGATCATCATTGTCTTTGATGAGTTTCAGGATATCTTCCGGATAAACAGCGGTCTCGGCAGGATGCTCCGCTCCGTCATCCAGAACCATAGGAACATCAACTATTTCTTTATGGGTAGCAGTGAGTCGATGATAAGGGAGATCTTTGAAAAGAAAGAGTCGCCTTTCTACCGCATCGGCACCCTGTTCAGGCTTGGCAGGATACCTCAGGAGAAGTTCCTCTTATACCTCGAATACAGGTTTACCGGATTTGTGGAAGAAGCCGCTGCCGTATCATCGGAGATACTTAAAATAACATGGTCGCATCCCTATTACACCCAACAGCTTGCTTTCACTGCATGGGAACATATCTACCGTAGCGGATATCAGCCCGGAATTGCTGAGATTGCAGCCGATGAGATCGTAAGGAGTCATGACAAAGATTTTGAGCTTTTATGGAACACCCTTAACCGGACCGACATGATGGTACTGGCAGGGCTGTCGTCGTCCGACCTGAGTCCTTTGTCGGTTGAGTTCAGCCGGCAATACGGAGCAGGAGCGGTGAGTACGGTTTACAGCACCCTTCAGAGACTGGTGAAGAAAGGGATGGTGATCAAGGAAGGAACGACGTACTGGATAGATGATCCGTTTTTTGGAATGTGGCAGAGGGAGAGGAGAGAGGCGTGAGGAAGGGCGTAAAGGCGTGAAGGCGTGAAGGCAAGAAGTCGTGCGGGTCGTGCAGGCTTTGCACTTCGCAGCTTTCTTTGAGAACCGAAGCTTCCTTTAGTAACCGAAGCTTTAGCGAAGGTTACAGCGAAGGTTCTGGCGAAGGTTCTGGCGAAGAAGTGTCGTGCAGGGTTCTTAAATGGGGAAAAGATTAACTTCACAGCCTGCATTTGTCGGGATGTGAATTCCTTGTATCTTTACGGGCAATTGCTGATGAGCCAATGAATATCACTAAGATATACCAGGTCAAACTGGCACTTATATTGCTTGCAATATTCTTATCCTGCAGGGTATATTCCCAGGAACTGCCCCACCCGGTTGTCAATGCAGGAGTCTACGAGTTCCTCGATGAACTGGCGTCGATGCAGGTCATTGAACTCAATTCGGCAGTTAAACCATACTCACGGTTGTACATTGCGAACAAATTAAATGAGGCCGATCAGCAGCGGAAAGGTCTTAACTCCAGGCAACATAAAGAGCTGGACTTTTATCTGTTAGACTTTGGAAAGGAATTATCAATAAAAAATACAAACCTTCAACATAAGGACCTGCAAGACCGCACGACCTGCAAGACTTGCAAGACCTTTTTCTGGCGTCGAAACGTAACGGGGTTAAGGAGGGATTTGTTCTATTATAAGGATACATTGTTCTCGCTGACAGTAAATCCAGTTCTTGGAGGTGAGGTGTTTTATAATTCTGAAGGGAAAGCGACTTATGCCCGGAATTTCGGGGAGGCAAGGGCGTATGTCGGGAAGTGGGGTTTTTACGCGTCGCTGCGGGATAATCATGAAAAGCCTCTTCTTGGCAGGCCGCAGTACCTTACCAGAAGGGAGGGTGGACATATCAAGGGAGCCACCGACTGGAGCGAGATGCAGGCAGGGATCACCAGGTCGTGGAGCTGGGGGTCTGCAGGGTTTGTAAAGGACCGTCAGCAATGGGGAAGTAACTACAACGGTGCGAATATTTTCGGAGGAAATAATCCGACATTTTTCGCATTCAAACTTAACATGAAACCTGTAAGATGGTTTGAATTCAACTATTTCCACGGATGGCTCAATTCAATGGTGGTCGACAGCTCCCGTTCATACTGGGTCAGCAACAGCTACGGTCAGGATTACCGCGAGGTTTACCATAAGAAATACATAGCCGCCAATATGTTCACCTTCACTCCCGTGAGAAACCTGAACATCTCGGCAGGAAACAGCATAGTTTACACCGACAAGCATTTCAGTCCGGTTTACATGTTCCCCCTGTTCTTCTACAAGTCGGTCGACCATTCCCTGACCTCGGGCGTCGACAACATGAACTCCCAGACCTTCATCGACATCAGCTCGAGAAACATCCGGAACCTTCACCTGTATGCAACACTGTTCATCGACGAGCTGTCGGTCGCCCGCTTCACCCGCGATGATGAATGGAATTTCTTCAGCTGGAAAGCCGGATTCAGGTTAAGCAACATGCCGGTTCAGAACCTTTCGCTTACCACTGAGTTCACATATTCCTATCCCCTCACTTATCAGCATTATGTCCCGACTCTGACATATGATACCCAGGATTTCAACCTGGGGCATTATCTCAGGGACAACTCCAGGGAGTGGTATCTCGCGCTCGAATACAAGCCAGTCCGCACGCTGAATATCGGGGTATGGTTAACAGATGCCGTCCGGGGTCCGGATTACACCGAGCTTGGCACCCCGAGGGTGGGGAATCCGCCGCTGGCGACGGTGGAATGGGAAAGCAGGGTTTACGGGCTCAGGGCCTCTTACCAGGTTATCAATGATCTTTATGTGTGGGGCAGTTTTGTCAGTTCGGATGTCAGCGGGGATCAAAGGTGGAGTCCGGAGTATTTTTATGGTCAAAAGAATACGTTTAATGTTGGAGCTACCTTTGGTTTTTAACCAGCCTATTTAGTGTCGTCTTCATTTTAGATTAATTTGCGAACCTCTGCGTCTTCCATCTGCGCTTATCTGCGAGAAATTCTTCTTCTTCCCCGCTCCCGCTCCCGCTCTCACACTCACACTTTAGGGGGGCTGGGGGGTGAAAAAGCCATTAAGGTTTTATTTCGCGGATCGCAATGAATTAGCTCTGCCTTGAAGTAAATCCCTTACTATGATATCCAGTTGTCGTCTGAACCATTCAGGTTCCGGTGGAGTATTAATCCAGTTAATTTCATCAAGGGCTGACACAGGGAAATCATCAATGACTTTTGCTATTTCAACAGGATTTACCCACATATCTTTCCGGAATGCATCATCAATTATCTGGCTCCAGTCGAAAGAAAGTTCATGACAGATAAAAACTATATCAACCAGATCTTTCGCAGCGAATCTGGACAGAGCCGAGATCTTGTTGGAAAGGATATTGTTCATTGTATCAGTAAGACGATATAAACCTGTAGCAACCGGAATCCCGGTCCGGAAAGGAATATCATTGACGAAATCGATCTTTAAAGAAGCATTTCCCCGGTATATCACGAGCCTCGCAAAATCAGCATCGGCCTGAAGTACTTCAAATTTTAAGTTCAACTCCGGCATTTTCCCAATCACAGTTTCTGTCTGAATTTTGAAACTGCCGGATCCGTTTAGAAAGAAATCAAGGTCATCAGAATACCGATGATTCAACCATGCACGGCTCAATGCAGTACCTCCGGTGAGATAAAAATCGACAGGTAAAGCAGTCAGAAGTCCGAAAACTTTATCCTGCAGGGGATATAATATATTTTGATAATAATCTCTTTCCATCCCTGTAAAATTTCCGTCTCGATTCCGGGAAAAGCTTTCTTATTATTCTGTCATCCAACAACCTGACCAGGTTTTCCGGTCCACCGGCCAGTTGCATCAATTCATACCAGCTAAATGTGTTGAGCGCTTTTAAAAGTACACTGTCATCATTAAAGGCCTTCAATGGATCATTAATCACACTTTCAACAGCCTTTTTTCTGGCTGAAGAAGACATGTCCCAGAACAATGCGCTTATTTTTTCCTCAATCGTCAGATTCATAAATTAAAACTTAACCCAGCAATATTCTAACAATTAGATATGATCCAAAAGCCCGTCATGAACTTTTATGTCGTCAGTAAAATTAGGATATTTTCTTATTGATTGAAAGTTTATGTCACGAAAAGGGAGCAGGGTTGATATCACTGTTCTGCCAGCTTCGCACCTCGTAGCATCAGCGAAGAAGTGTTCTGCCAGTTTTGCCAGTACTGCCAGTTCTGCCGGTCCGACCCATTTTCAAGATCCTACTCTGCGTAAATCTGCGTCTTCCATCTGCGTAAATCTGCGAGAAATTTTACTTCTTACCTGCTCCTCCCGTAATTCATCAAAAATTCCTTTCCGGTCTCGGAAAAAAGACCTTATTTTGATAATCAGTACTGTAAAGTCAGATGAAGATCCTGAAATTCAGAGCGGCTACATTTTCGATTGATATTCTTATACTTGCTATATCATTCCTGATAGCTATGTCGTTCAAGCCGTCAGGACTGAAAGGCTATCTCCCCTCTCATTCGATGTTTTTCGCCGGACTGACCCTGATCTGGATAATCGTATCCATCCTGAACAGCAAGATAGGCAGCGGCAAAGTGGTCAATTACACTTCGCTGTTCGACAGGGTGCTATCGAGCAATATCATTTCACTTGCCATCATTGCCCTGCTGATGTACACCATCAGGGAATACGCCTATTCCAGGACTGTTGTGCTCGGAACCGTTGTATTCGCCACCATCATCGAGCTTATTACGGGAGCTGCTTATATTGCTTACAAAAGAGCTCACATCCAGGATTACGAGAATTACAAAGACTACAAGGAGACACAGAAGAAATCGGAACAGGAGCTGGTGGCGAAGGCGGCTGCCAATGGCAAGAAAAAGAGGGAGCCCGAGGTCATCAATCCCAGGGTATTGCTTGCTATCGAGAAGGAAAGCGGTCCGGATGCCGCACTTGAAATAATCAGGATGTGCGGCGGAAAGCTGAACGGTAAAACGGCAGTTCTTTCGACAACAACCATTTTCAACATCTCAAGTCTGCCCGAAGAACAATATGATTATATCATTAACCTCAAAAGGATCAATGATATAATTAAACTAAACGACTTCCTCGACGAAGTCAACATAAAACTAAGGGATGAAGGGAATTTTCTTTGCTGCGTCGAGACCAAGGATCAGAGAAAAGCAAGGATACTCAGGAAGTTTCCTCCGGTTCTGAACTACGTCTATTATTCCTTAGATTTCGTATTAAAGAGGATAATGCCGAAACTGAAGTTCACCAGGGGACTTTACAAGATGATCACCCACGACCTGAACAAAGTTTATTCGAGGGCGGAGGCCCTGGGAAGGCTTTCGAGGGCAGGATTCATGATCGACCAGGAATCATTTATTGGCGACATGCTTTATATCGAAGCAACAAGGATCGCTCAGCCCATCCCGATGAACGGCATCAATTATGGTCCGCTGATCGCACTGCCAAGGATAGGGAAAGGCGGCGAGACCATTAAGGTGTATAAACTGCGCACCATGCATCCCTATTCGGAGTATATCCAGGATTATGTTTACAAACAGTATGACCTTCAGGAAGGCGGCAAGTTCCAGGATGATTTCAGGATAACCTCATGGGGAGGCCTTAGCCGGAAGATATGGCTTGATGAACTCCCTATGCTGATCAACTTCTTCAAGGGAAATATGAAGCTGGTTGGAGTCAGGCCCCTGAGCAGGCACTATTTCGAACTGTACAGTCCCGAACTCCGCAACCACCGTATCAGACACAAACCCGGGCTGATCCCGCCCTTTTACGCCGACATGCCGAAGAACCTCGATGAGATACAGGCGTCGGAGAACAGGTACCTCGATTCATACGAGAAGAGCCCGGTGTGGACGGACACGAGGTATTTTTTCAAGTCGATCGGGAATATATTGTTTCGGCATGCGAGAAGCGGGTAGGCTGATTCCGTCACGCCTTAATGCCGTCTCGCCTCATATTTTTATAGTTCGAAGATTCTGTCAACCATCTCCCATTTCTCCGGCGTTGCCTGCTTCTCCCCTGCCTGTTGGAATTTCGAAACATATTCCTCCCACTCCGCCTGCCGGGGCAATGTTGCCAGCTTCTTCATGGCCTTGTCATGGTCGAAATCGGGAACGGTATCCATTATCATGAACAGATTTGTACCGTGGATATAGATCTCCATATCGAGGATCCCGACTTCGCGGATGCCTCCGGGTATCTCAGGCCAGGTGTTCCCGGGTTTATGAACCTCCTTGTATTTTTCTATCAGTTCCCTGTCGTCGCGAAGGGTCAGAACCTTGCAGTAGCGTTTGAAACCGGAGTAGTTGGTTGTTTTTGAATATCCTGTCATTTTTTTGGTATTTCAGAATAAAGGTAAGAATTTTTGTCGTGCCAGTTCTGCAGGTTCTGCAGGTTCTGCAGGTCCTGCAGGTCGTTTTCAATGATAAGGACTTGCACGACTTGCACGACTTGCAGGAAACGCCGCGTACCGCGTACCGAATATTTTCCGTCTATTTCCGTTATATTTGTTAAAATCAATCATCCATTTACAATTCAATGAGCATTAACAATAAGAAAGTTTTCGTGTCCGGTTGTTTCGACATGGTTCATTCCGGACATGTCGCGTTTTTACAGGAAGCATCGCAGTATGGCGATCTGTATATCGGTCTGGGATCGGACAAGACCATCAGGGACCTGAAGGGCCGCGAAACCATAAACTCCGAAGAGGAAAGGATGTATGTACTGAGCGCCCTCAAGTGCGTTCACAGGGTTATAGTCAACAAGGGAAGCGGGCTTCTCGATTTTCTTGACGAGATGAAAAAGCTGGCCCCGGATATCTTCATCGTCAACGAGGACGGCCACACCCCCGAGAAGGAACAGCTCTGCCGGGAACTCGGGATCGAATACAAGGTACTGAAAAGGATCCCCCACGCCAGCCTGCCGGCCAGGTCGACCACTGCTCTCCGGGCATTCAAACCCATACCCTACAGGATTGACTTAGCAGGCACCTGGATCGATCAGCCGTACGTCTCGATTCACCACCCCGGAGCGGCGATCACTGCTTCGCTAGAACCCACCATAGAATTCAACGAACGTTCGGGAATGGCCACCTCAACACGCAAGAAGGCCATCGAGCTGTGGAACGACCATCTTCCCCTTGAAAAACCCGAGAAGCTTGCCAAGACCCTTTTCAGGTACGACAATGATCCGGGAACAAAGGAAGTAAGCGGATCGCAGGATTCGATAGGCATCACCCTGCCGGGGATAAACAGGTTCTGGTTCGACAGGGGCAATTACTGGCCGTCGGTTTTTGAAACAATATCCGACCCTGAAACAATAAAATGGCTCGAGGACAGGTTGTATATGCTGACGCTATGGCCTCGCCCGGAAGGATATAATGTTCTCAGCGATACCCATATCAACACTGAAAACGTAAAGAGCCTCGCGGAAGCGGCCGATCTGGCCTGGGAAGGACTTAAATCGGGGGATTACGGAACATTCACTAAAGGATTCCACGGGTCGTTCCATTCCCAGATCAGGATGTTCCCGAAGATGATCAACCCTGAAATAGAAAAGATCATCGGGCAGTACAGCGGCATCGCGGATGCCTGGAAGCTGACGGGAGCAGGCGGCGGCGGGTATCTCCTGATGGTTAGCGAGAGGGAGATACCGAATACGTTCAGGATAAAGATAAGAGTGAAGGAGCTGGGGCTGTGAAAGGCGCAGGGCGCAGGGCGCAGGGCGGAGACCGCGTACCGCGTACCGCACACCGCATGCCTTTAACAAAAGAATGAAAATCCTCCATTGAGGACAAATTAACATTGATAACAATTCAGACAACGAAGAATATGTCTAAAACAGCACTAATTACCGGAGTGACAGGACAGGACGGAGCATATCTTGCCGAGTATCTTCTTAAAAAGGGATATACGGTTCACGGTATCAAGAGGCGCAGTTCGATGTTCAACACCGAGAGGATCGATCACCTGTACCAGGATCCGCATGTGGACCAAAGGGATTTCATTCTTCATTACGGCGACCTGACCGATTCGATGAATGTCACCAGGGTGATACAGGAATGCAAGCCCGATGAGATCTACAACCTCGCGGCCATGAGTCATGTGAAGGTCAGCTTCGACACCCCGGAATACACGGCAAACGCCGACGGCATGGGAACACTCAGGATACTCGAGGCGGTGAGACTGCTTGGAATGGCTAAGCACACCCGCATCTACCAGGCCTCTACAAGCGAGCTTTACGGACTCGTTCAGGAGGTGCCTCAGACCGAAAAGACTCCATTTTACCCGAGGAGCCCATACGGGGTTGCCAAGCTCTACGCCTACTGGATCACGGTCAACTACCGCGAAGCCTATGGCATGCATGCAAGCAACGGGATACTCTTCAATCATGAATCGCCCATCAGGGGTGAAACTTTCGTGACAAGAAAGATATCAAGGGCAATGGCAAGGATAGCGCTCGGACTTCAGGAATGCCTGTACATGGGGAACCTGTCGTCGCGCCGCGACTGGGGACATGCCAAGGACTATATCAGGGCAATGTACCTTATACTGCAGCAGGACCAGCCCGATGATTATGTGATTGCAACGGGGGTAACGACTTCCATACGCGAATTCATACTGAAGACATTCGCTTCGACCGGACTCGATCTGGAGTTCTCGGGAGAAAAGGAAGACGAGACAGGAAAACTGGTGAACATAAATGAATCTGTTTTCAATGAAAGGATTGGCAAGGAGTATCTGGATGCGATGAAGCTCAGGATGAAGAATGATCCGGTGATGGTAAGGATAGACAGGAATTATTACAGGCCCACCGAGGTGGATCTGCTGATAGGCGACTCGACGAAGGCCAGGACAAAGCTGGGATGGCAGCCGAGGTATGACCTGAACGGGCTGATAGAAGATATGATCACTTCAGATATCCAATTGATGAAGAAGGAAACGCATATTAAGAACGGGGGGTATAAGACGTTTAATTACTTTGAATAACAGGACACCCCCTACCCCCTAAAAGGGGTTCAGAAGAAGAGAGTGGGAGAAGAGGAGATGGGGAGAAGAGGAGATGGGGAGAAAAAATGAAAAAGATATGAATACAGATTCAAAAATTTATGTTGCAGGTCATACCGGGTTGGTCGGATCGGCGCTGACAAAGACCTTACAGGAAAAGGGCTATACAAACCTGATCCTCAGGACCATGGAGGAACTCGACCTGACCGGACAGAAGGCTGTCGACGCTTTCTTCGCTGAGCAGAAGCCTGAATATGTTCTCATTGCAGCTGCCAAGGTCGGCGGGATAGTTGCAAACAACACCCTGAGGGCAGATTTCATCTATGTGAATCTGATGATCCAGAACAACATGATCCACGCGGCCTGGAAGCATGGAGTTAAGAAGCTTCTCTTCCTGGGATCCACCTGCATATACCCGAAGAACGCCCCGCAGCCGCTGAAGGAAGATTACCTTCTTACCGGTCAGCTGGAATTCACAAACGAGCCCTACGCGATAGCCAAGATAGCAGGGCTCAAAATGTGCGAATCGTTCAATCTTCAGTACAAGACCAACTTTATTGCCGTGATGCCGACCAATCTTTACGGCCATGGTGACAACTACAACCTTGAAGCATCGCACGTGTTGCCGGCGCTGTTAAGGAAGTTCCATCTGGGCAAATGTCTTGAGGACGGTAATTTCGAGGCCATAAGAAAGGACCTCGACAGGTATCCGGTTGAAAAGATAAACGGAAGCTCAGATCAGGATAGCATTGTCAGGATACTCGACAAATACGGTGTAAGGTACACACCGGCAGGAAAAGTTGAAGTGGGCATCTGGGGAACCGGGACGCCCCTGAGGGAATTCATGAACTCGAAGGACATGGCTGAAGCCTGCATTTTCATCATGGAAAACATCGGAGTAAAGGATATAGTGGAGATACATACAGGCGGTAAAACCGACCCCGAATATCATCCGCCTCATTTCCTCAACATAGGAACGGGCGAAGAGATTACCATCAGGGATCTTGCATTCAAGATAAAGGCGCTTACCGGATTTTCAGGAGAAGTTGTATTCGACACCTCTAAACCCGACGGCACCATGAGGAAGGCCACCGACACCACTGCACTGAAGGGACTGGGATACAAACACAGGATCAGTCTCGACGAGGGGATGAAGGCGACGTACGGGCGGTATTTGAAATATCTGTAATCAAGATCGTGAAGGTCGTGCAAGTCGTGCAAGTCGTGCAAGTCGTGCAAGTCATGCAAGTCGTGCAAGTCGTGCAAATCTTCTTGACCTGCAAGACCTGCAAGACCTGCAAGACCTGCAAGACCTTCATGACGTGCACGACCTTTACAATTTTCTCAGGAACGTCATCGGTATGTTGACAATAAGGTTCTGGTCCAGCCGATCAATGCGGACGACAACCCGGCTGTGCGAGCCTGTCTGAATGAGTTCGCCCGTCAGTCCTACAAGGGAGCCGCGAATCACCTCAACATTATCACCCGGATCGAACCTTTCGGAGGTCACCTCGATCTTAGCATCGCTGTTGATCAGAAGCCGCAGGTTATCGATCTGATTTTCGGGAATCGGGGCGGGTTGTCCTTCGAAAGTCACAAAGCGCACAACTCCGGGGACCTGGTAGACCTTAATGAATTCAAGCGGCACCACCTTGACGAATATGTAGGATGAAAGAAGGGGCACCTCGACCAGTTTCTTCCTGTCGCTCCATATCCTGTAAGTCTTCTGAAGCGGAAGAAAAACATTTATCCCGGCTTCAAGGAGCCTGTCCCTTACCAGCTTCTCAGCTCTCGGGTTTGTATAGGCGGCAAACCATCGCGGTTCAATCTGTTTTTTGATGTGTCCGACGCTAACCGTATTTTCGTTCTTCTTAGGGTCCATTCCGACTGCAAACATTAAAGCGGGGGCAAATATAAGGTATTTTTTTATTCAAGTAAAAACAATACCTTTGCGCCATAAACAAAACATTTCTGTACTATGGCTGAGAAGACGAGATATTCGGATGAGGAGCTGGAGGAATTCAGACAGATCATCCTGGCGAAGCTTGATAAGGCCAAGAGAGATTACGAAATTCTTAAATCAAGTATTACTCACGAAGAGAGCAATGATACAATGGATACTTCCCCCACCTTCAAGGTGCTGGAGGAAGGTGCTACCACCCTCAGTAAGGAAGAAGCAGGAAGGCTTGCCCAGCGTCAGCTGAAATTTATCCAGCATCTGCAGGCAGCGCTTGTAAGGATCGAAAACAAGACCTACGGAATATGCCGTGAAACCGGCAAGCTGATATCAAAAGAAAGGCTAAGGGCTGTACCTCATGCAACCTTGTCGATGGAAGCGAAGATGAAGCAGAAGTAGGAAGCGGTGCGCGGTATGCGGTACGCGGAAGAAATAAGGAATATTACTAAAAAATTGAGAGCCGTTCTGAAAAGAGCGGCTTTCTTATTACCGTATGCCGCTCACCCCGTACCGCACACCCCGCACCCCGTACCGCGTACCGCTCACCGCGTACCCCGTACCGCGCACCGCGTACCGCGTACCGCTTCCTATACCTTGAAAACCGACATCTTCACATTGATGTCGTCTATATCGACTTCCCGAACATTGCCTTCTGGAAAATCGCTTACAACTTCAACCCTTGTGGCCAGTGTCTGCGAGCCGATATAGCCTGCATGACGGTTCACCGCTTCATTGATGAGATCATTATCCTCGATAAGGACAGTGATCTTGTCGGTTACATCAAAGCCGCTTTCCTTGCGGATATTCTGGATACGGTTAACAAACTCACGGGCAATGCCTTCGTAGCGAAGATCATCGGTGACTGTCACGTCGAGGGCCACGGTGAGCCTGCCTTCATTGGCAACCTGCCAGCCGGGGATGTCCTCGGAGATGATCTCAACATCGTCTTTGGTAAGGACTATTTCCTTCCCGTCTATAACCAGCCTGTGGCTGCCGGTAGATTCAAGAGAAGCAATATCCTGCCTCGTCATTGAAGCAACAGCCTTGCCAAGTTCCTTCATCATCTTCCCGTACCGCGGACCGAGTGTCCTGAAATCGGGT
This sequence comes from Bacteroidales bacterium, assembly GCA_049294075.1. Taxonomy (GTDB): domain Bacteria; phylum Bacteroidota; class Bacteroidia; order Bacteroidales; family VadinHA17; genus LD21. The sequence continues at coordinate 12,668 of JBAQCK010000025.1, forward strand.
TTCACCTTTTTAACAAGTATGGATGAAGTATCGTCGATATACTCAACATCCTTCACATTTACCTCAGTGAGGATCAGATCCTTCACCGCCTCGAACTTCTCTTTGAATCCCTTTTCAGTAACCGGAACCATAATTCTTGCCAGCGGCTGACGAACCTTTATGCTGACTTTGCGCCTCAGACCGAGGATCATCGAGGAGACACTCTGTGCAATTGCCATCCTTTCCTCAAGGCCGCTGTTTATAAGAGTTTCATTATAGCCGGGGAAAGGAGCCAGATGGACAGAATCCTCTCCGGATTTTCCGGTTGTAATGTTCAGATCGCGGAACAGCTGATCCATATAGAACGGAGCAATCGGCGCGGCCAGTCTGCTCACTGTTTCAAGACACTGGTAAAGAGTCTGGTAGGCAGCTATCTTGTCGTTGTCATATTCACCTCCCCAGAAACGTTTCCTGTTAAGACGGACGTACCAGTTGCTCAGGTTCTCGGTGACGAAATCCTGGATTACCCGTCCGGCGCGTGTGAGATCATAATTTTCGTAGCAGCTCCCGACCTCCCTTACGAGTGAGTTCAGGAGCGATATGATCCAGCGGTCGATCTCAGGACGGGCGTCAACCGGTATCTCCTTTTCTGCATGCCTGAAATTGTCGATGTTGGCGTAAAGAGCAAAGAAAGAGTAGGTATTATAAAGAGTCCCGAAGAATTTCCTTTTGACCTCGTCGATTCCCGAAGCATCGAATTTAAGGTTATCCCAGGGCTGGGCGTTGGTTATCAGGTACCAGCGAAGCGGATCGGATCCGTATTCGTCGATAATACCGAAAGGATCGGCGGCGTTTCCGAGACGTTTCGACATCTTGTTTCCGTTCTTGTCGAGCACAAGTCCGTTTGAAATGATGTTTTTGAATGAAACGGAATCGGAAATCATTGTCGCGATTGTATGAAGGGTGAAGAACCACCCTCTTGTCTGGTCGACTCCCTCGGCGATATAATCAGCCGGGAACATCTTGCTGAAGTTCTCCCTGTTCTCGAAGGGATAATGAGCCTGGGCGTAAGGCATGGCTCCCGAATCGAACCACACATCAACAAGGTCGGGCTCGCGGAACATCTTCTTCCCGGACGGACTGACAAGAACTATATCGTCGACAAAAGGCCTGTGAAGATCGAATTTCAGGTAGTTTTCAGCTGAATTGTCGCCTTCGGTGAAATCCTTCAGAGGGTTCTTTTCCATGAAACCGGCTGCTGTCGAAAGGTCGATTTCAGCCTTCAATTCTGCGGCAGATCCTATACATTTTTCTTCCTTCCTGTCTTCTGATATCCAGATAGGCAGAGGAGTTCCCCAGAACCTTGACCTGGACAGGTTCCAGTCTACAAGGTTCTCGAGCCATTTCCCGAAGCGGCCTGTGCCGGTCGACTGCGGGTTCCAGTTTATAGTGTTATTCAGTTCGATCAGCCGCTCTCGGAATTGGGTGGTCCTGATGAACCATGCATTGAGCGGATAGTAGAGAACGGGCTTATCGGTTCTCCAGCAGTGGGGATAGCTGTGAAGCTGTTTTTCGATCCTGAACACCTTACCCTGCTGTTTCAGGCTTACGGCGATGTCGACATCGAGAGTGTCGGCGTTCGGTGGGATGGTGTCGTCATATTCATTCTTTACCGGCCGGCCTTCAAATCCCGTGTAGGAGGAAGTGTTTACCCTCTCCCTTACGAACTGTATATCGAGATCCATTATAGGCACCAAATAGCCTTTCTTGTCGACCATCGGACCCAGGGTGCCGTCTTTCCTCTTGAGAAGCATGCCGGGGATGCCGTTCTCCTTACCGGCACGGTAGTCGTCGGCTCCGAAAGTAGGGGCAATATGAACAATGCCGGTTCCATCCTCAGTGGTAACGAAATCGCCAATTATCACCCTTAAGGCTCCCGGATCGGGTTTCACCCAGTCGATCAGCTGTTCATAGCTGATACCCTCGAGGGAGCTTCCCTGAAATTCATCAAGAACCTTGAACGGAATCTTTTTGTCGCCCTGCTTATATTCTGAAAAATCAAGCGAACTGTTTTCTGCGGGGAACATTGAGTCCAGAAGGTCTTTGGCCAGGACGACTGTTACCGGAGCGCCGGAATACGGATTGAAACTGCGCACCCTGATATAGGTGATATCCTTTCCCACTGCCAGCGCGGTGTTTGACGGGAGAGTCCAGGGAGTGGTCGTCCATGCCATCATATGAACATCGGCAGTGTCGGTGTTGCCGAACAGAAATTCAGATTTGTCATTTCTTATCAGTCTGAACTGGGCGATACAGGTGGTATCCCTTACGTCCTTGTAGCATCCCGGCAGGTTCAGCTCATGGGAGCTGAGGCCTGTGCCGGCGGCCGGCGAGTATGGCTGGATTGTATAACCCTGGTATAGAACGCCCTTGGTGTAGAGTTGCCTGAGCAGCCACCAGAGAGTTTCGATGTATCGGTTATCATATGTGATGTAGGGATTGTCCATATTGACCCAGTAGCCCATTTTGCGGGTGAGTTCCTCCCACATGTCGGTGTATTTCATTACATCGATCTTGCAGGCCTTGTTGAAATCCTCGATTGAGATCTTTGTGCCGATATCTTCCTTGGTTATGCCGAGAGCCTTTTCAACGCCCAGCTCGACAGGAAGACCGTGGGTATCCCAGCCGGCCTTGCGCTTCACCTCATATCCGCACTGCGCCTTGTATCTGCATATTGCGTCCTTGATAGTGCGTGAAAGCACATGATGGATCCCGGGCATGCCGTTAGCGGAAGGAGGTCCCTCGTAAAACACGAATTCACCTTTGCCATTCACCTGGCGTACACTTCTGCGGAATGTATCGTTGTCATCCCACACCTTCAGAATATCCCTGTTTACCTGAGAGAGATCCAGACTCTTGTATTCCGGAAACCTTTTCCCCATCTGATCAATAAGTTATTGTTCAAAAATCGTTTTGAAAAAATCGCACAAAGATAGGAAAAAGGCATAAAGGTTCCAAGACGGAAATGCGGAAAAGCGGAAAAGGTGTGAAGACATGAAGGCGTGAAGGCGTAAAGGGAGGAAGTCTTGCAGGTCTTGCAAGTCAGGCAGGTCTTGCAAGTCAGGCATTGGCAGAGGCTAATCTGAGAAACTCCACGGATTGAAATCCGCGGAACTCTGCAAGAAATTTCTTATGTTTTAGGTATTAAAGATAATAGGCGATGTAAGAAGAATGGCCCATAAATATGATTTTAGCATGTTATAACATTGTTATAACGTGTCATTAAGGGGCATTTTGCAATTTATGGCATGTAAATGAACACTCTGAAATCAATAAATTCGCTTTCTTTGCATAAAAAGGATCTTGAATGAGGATCAAAGCGGCGGGTATATTATTTTTCATTTTGAGCTATCTCCCACTCGAAGGGCAGGTTGCCGATACCGCCAAATACATCTCGCTCGATCCTTATTATTTTCATCTGCAGTACCTTAAGGAGGACTCAGCCATTATGATTGATGTAAGGCTGCCTTTCGAATACAGGGGAAAGATTATCAGAGATGCCATCAACATACCGTCATCGCGGGAAATGAAGGTACTGACAGACACTATCACTAAAGACCATGCTCTCTTCCTGTACTGCACCGATGACTACAGGAGCAGACGCGCTGCAGAATTACTGTATGATCAGGGATTCCGCAAGCTTTACAACCTTGAAGGAGGTATTGTAGCATGGAAGAAGGACAAAATGCCCTTGGAAAAAGGAAGGCGTAAAGGCGGGAAGGAGGGAAGGCGTTAAGGCGTGAAGTTTTTCAATACCTTTGCACTTAATCTAATTCGACATAGTTATGTTTTCAGGAATAGTAGAAGAAGCTGCGCCGGTTGTCAGGATTGAAAAGGAGAAGGACAATCTGCACATTACGATGCGATGCTCATTTGCTGATGAGCTGAAGATAGACCAGAGCATTTCCCACAACGGCGTCTGTCTTACCGTGGTGAAGAAGGACAAGGATACTTATACCGTCACCGCAATAAGGGAGACACTTGAGAAATCGAATCTCGGGCTTCTGAAGCCGGGCGACAAGGTAAATCTCGAGCGAAGCGCCAGGCTCGACGGCCGGCTCGACGGTCATATGGTCCAGGGACATGTCGATCAGACTGCAGTCTGCACCAACGTCACCGAAAGCGGCGGCAGCTGGTATTACACCTTCGGATACGAACCGGCACAGGATGATTACATCACAGTCGAGAAAGGATCGGTGTCAGTCAACGGGGTGAGCCTTACTGTTGTGAACTCGCAGCCAAAGTCGTTCCAGGTGGCGATCATACCGTTCACTTATGAGATGACGAATTTTCATCAGATCAAAAAAGGCACGGTGGTTAACCTGGAATTTGATATATTAGGGAAGTATATAGCGAAGATTGTGAGGCAGATCCTGGGAAAGGAGTAAGATAGCGGTGCGCGGCGTGTGGCAAGTCTTATTTCCCAAAGCGCAGCGATTGTTCATTTCACCTTAATCGTTCCACCCCCCATCCCGAAAGCTTTCGGGACCCCTAA
>JBAQCK010000026.1:0-6171 GCA_049294075.1 Bacteroidales bacterium
AATGGACGGAAATAGGCTTCGTTCCTTTCAATAAAAAGGAAGAGATAACCAACCGGTACAGAAACGCGCTTAACAAGGAATTTGATAAACTGAAGATAGCTGATGAGGACAAGACCATCCTGAAATACAGAACCAAGCTCGACAGCCTCAGGACTAATCCCAAGGCTTCCAGGAAAGTCCAGAACGAACGCGACAAGTTCTTCACAAAAATCAAACAGCTTGAAAGTGATATTGTACTCTGGGAAAATAACATTGGCTTCTTTGCAAAGTCGACGAATGCGGAAACAATGATCAGGGAAGTGCAAAATAAGATTGAGGGTGCAAAGAAAATGATCAAAACGCTCGAGGAAAAAGTCAGAATGATTGACCAGTCAGGCCTTGACGAGTAACAAAATAAATCAGAGTTGAACAAAAAAAAATCCCTAAGTTGGCCGAAGTAAAATATGTTTTTGTGACAGGCGGAGTAACATCTTCACTGGGAAAAGGAATTATTTCCTCTTCACTGGCAAAACTTCTTCAGGCCAGGGGTTATTCGGTCACCATCCAAAAACTCGATCCATATATCAATGTAGATCCGGGAACCCTTAACCCCTATGAACACGGTGAATGCTATGTCACTCTCGACGGAGCCGAAACAGACCTTGATCTGGGGCATTACGAGAGGTTCCTCAATGTACCTACAAGTCAGGCTAATAACGTCACCACCGGGAGGATTTACCAGACTGTAATAAACAAGGAGAGGAAGGGTGATTATCTCGGCAAGACAGTTCAGATCATACCGCATATCACTGATGAGATAAAGAGAAGAATCAAAATTCTGGGATCAGGCAGTAAATTTGACATAGTGATAACCGAGATTGGAGGCACGGTGGGCGACATTGAATCGTTGCCATACATAGAAGCGGTAAGGCAGCTCAGGTGGGAACTCGGACCTAAAAACTGCATAGTTATTCACCTTACACTGGTTCCTTATCTGTCGGCATCGGGAGAATCAAAGACCAAGCCAACCCAGCATTCGGTTAAGGCCTTGCTCGAATCAGGGATCCAGCCTGAAATACTGGTGCTGAGGACCGAGAAAAACCTGACCCGCGATATCCGGAGGAAAGTTGCTCTCTTCTGCAACGTGGAAGAGTCTGCAGTCATCGAATCGGTTGATGTTTCTACAATATATGAGGTTCCGTTGAAAATGCTTGAGGAAAAGCTCGATGTTACAGTTCTTAAAAAGCTATCCCTTCCTTCTGGAGAAGAACCGCCTCTTACGGAATGGAGAGCTTTTCTGAGAAAGTTTCAGAATCCGAAGCATTCGGTGCGAATCGGGCTTGTTGGGAAGTATGTGGAACTTCCCGATGCGTATAAATCGATTAATGAAGCATTTATACATGCAGGTTCAATGAATGAATGTGAAGTCGATGTTGTATTCATTCATTCCGAGGATGTAACTGACGACAATGTCGACAGGATAATGAATGGAATGAAAGGCATTGTTGTCGCACCCGGATTTGGATCGCGGGGCATTGATGGCAAGATAACTGCAGTAAAGTATGCAAGGGAGAAAAACCTGCCCTTCCTGGGTATCTGCCTGGGAATGCAATGCGCTGTAATCGAATTTGCAAGGAACGTGTTGAATCTTCCCGGGGCAAACTCGACCGAATTCAACCACAAGACTCGCTATCCGGTGATCGACCTCATGGAGGAACAGAAAAGTGTTACCGATAAAGGGGGTACGATGCGGCTGGGTGGATACAAATGCAAATTGGTAAAAGGAACTCTTGCATCAAAGACTTACGGTAAAACTGAAATCATTGAAAGGCACCGCCACAGATATGAATTTAATAACAACTACTCCGATGACTTCAGAAATAACGGCCTGATCCCCTCAGGTATCAATCCCGAATCAGACCTGGTAGAGATCATCGAGATACCCTCACATAAATGGTTTATCGGAGTTCAGTTTCATCCCGAGTATAGCAGTACAGTAGAGAATCCGCATCCTCTTTTTGTAAGCTTCATAAAAGCCTGTATCAAATAATAGGAGCGGAAGGATATTTATAATTAAAAAGAATGGACAGGAATACTATTACCGGACTGATTCTGATTTTCGCGATATTTATCGGATTCAGCATCTATAACGGCAGCAGGATGAACAAGGCCTATGACTCGGTCATTGAAGTGGCCGATTCATTATACAATGCCGGTGATCTTGAAAATGCGAGGGCTGAATATATCAATGCCCTACGCTTTAAACCGAACCAGGCCGACGCGGTAGCTAAAGTCAACGAGTTAAACAGGCTGCTGGGTTTCGCTCCGGCCGCCCAGACTGCCAATACAATTCCGGCCGCTGATACCACTGCAGGATCACTTGTTCCTGTTCCTGCTGCAGCTGTTGCCGATTCGGGCAGATATGGCGCTTTCGGATCTGCCGTTTCAGGAAAAAATGAATTCATTACTCTGGAAAACAACAGGATTGAACTGAAAATTGCTACAAGAGGAGGGAGGGTCTACTCGGCCAGGGTTAAGGATTACACAACTCACGATTCCCTGCCTCTGATCCTTTTTTCAGGCGATTCAACCGTGTTTGGCTTTAACTTTTATACAGCCGACAATAAGGCAATTCAGACAAATGATCTGTTTTTTACACCGGTTGCCGGCGACCGTCATGTAACTGTTACTGGTGGCCCCCGTAGTGTCGCACTCAGGCTTCTCGCAGGCGATGATAAATATATTGAGTACAAATACACACTCGAGCCCGACCGGTACATGGTCGATTTTGATGTTGCCTTCAAATCACTTCAGGGTGTCGTTGCCCCGAACATGAGCAACATTACTCTCGACTGGAGGATGTACCTGCCGCAACAGGAAAAAGGGAGGCAGAATGAGGAATATTACACTACAATAAAATACAAGTATTACCAGGACGATGTTGAAGGTATCAGGCTCCGGCAGTCTAAAGATGTCGAGACCTCCGATCTCCCCACAAAACTTAGCTGGATTGCCTTTCAGGATCAGTTCTTCTCATCAGTTCTGATAAGCAAGGATCACTTCCTTAACGGAATGGTGGTCTCAACAAAAACGCCGGGTTCAGAAAAGTATATCAGGTATTTTACTGCAGAGGTTGGAGTTCCTTACACTCCCGGATCCGATAATAATGTAGGCATGAAGCTTTATTATGGTCCGAACCATATTTCGACCCTGAGAAAAGAAGGACTCGAGCTTGAGCGGCTTGTCTTTCTTGGAAAGAATATTATTGGATGGATCAACAGGTTCGTGATAATTCCTGTCTTCAACTGGCTCGAAAAATACATTGCCAGCTACGGGTTGATCATACTGATCCTTACTATCCTGATCAAGATTCTTCTTTTTCCGCTGACCTTTAAATCGTACCAGTCTACGGCCAAGATGCAGGTGTTGAAGCCCATGGTCGAAGAGATTGGCAAGAAATTCCCGAAACAGGAAGATGCAATGAAAAAACAACAGGCCACCATGGACCTGTATAAACGGGCAGGCATAAATCCTATGGGAGGGTGTCTTCCGATGCTGCTTCAGATGCCGATTCTGTTTGCCATGTTCCGGTTCTTCCCGGTGTCCATAGAATTGAGGCAGGAGGCTTTCCTCTGGGCAACCGACCTTTCAACATATGATTCAATTATGACTCTGCCGTTTAAGATACCCATATATGGTGACCATGTCAGCCTCTTTACCCTGCTGATGACGGCGTCAACACTTCTTACAATGAAGATGACAAGCTCATCACCTGGTCAGGATCAGCCAGGAATGAAGATGATGATGTACATGATGCCCGTTATGTTCATGTTCATGCTGAATAATTTTTCCGCCGGTCTGACTTATTATTACTTCCTGGCAAACATCCTTACATATTTGCAGAATATTATCTCCAAGAGATTCATTGATGAGAAGAAGGTTCTGGCCACACTTGAGGCAAACAGGAAAAAGCCCCTGAAAAAATCAAAATGGCAACAGAGGCTTGAGGAAGCAGCAAAACAGAGAGGAATACAGCCGCCAAGGAAATAATTACTTTAGTTGTCAGAAAAACTAAACAATAATCCCTGAATAACATATTTATTTATTGAGTTATTCCTATAAGTTAAAAAAACTTAATGAGTTTCCTTGTATTAAAAAAGGTTCTAATTTAGAACATCCAATTTTTAGGGGAAAATGGGGAAAAAAGTTAAGAATAAAGATTTAGCTGAAAAGCTGGGTGTATCCAGTACTTTGATTTCGCTGGTCCTGAATAACAAAGCTGACCAGCACGGGATCCGCAAGGATACCCAGGAAAAGGTGCTTGCTCTGGCAAGACAAATGGGATATTTTGATCTGCAAAGGGATCCGGCGGAAAACTCTTCCGTCGAAGAAAAACCCGGAATTATCGGAATGATAGTTCCTTCTCTGCACGATCCGTTCGTTTATGGAATAACTCCTTATCTTCAGCGAGCCTTTGGCAGTATCGGGGTCGGGTTCTCAATAATGACCAAGGATCCGGATGACGGGAGGTACAACAGGATGGTCGGAGCCTTCAAGAAGTTTTACAGCGGACTGATCCTTGCCGGTGATGCGGCGGATGATTATACCATCCGGTCGCTGAGGGCTATGGGATATCCTTTTGTGCTGCTTGAGAAATCGGTAAGGAACCTCCGGCTTAATACGGTCTGCACCGACTATACGGACGGTGCGCGGAAGGTAATCGATCACATTGCAAGACTGGGGTATAAAAATATCCTGATAGCCACTGAAAAGGCTTCTGCTCCGGCCGATCGTCAGGTTATTGAACTCCTGAAGGAAAACATTGCTTCGAAAGCAGGAATGAATAAACCTCTGGTCATTGAGTTTGATATTCCGGTTGACGGCAGGGAAATAGAGCAGGGTCAGATTGATCAGTACCTCCGGCCGCCATACAGCGCTGAAATTATGATCGTCATCCAGGCCGACCTGGTTTATTGCATAATGAGCTATCTCAGAAGGAAAAACCTTCGTGTGCCTCAGGACGTTGCAATAGTATCAATGGAAGAGGGAATAGGCTTCGACCTGATGTTCTCACCTGTGACATGCCTGAGAAAACCTCTTTCAGGAATGGCTCTTAAGGTGTCGAACATGATCTGGTCGGAAGTGCGAAATGCAGGCAAGTCAAAATACAAGAGACAGGTGAGCATTGCTCCTGAGCTTATTGTAAGGAATTCCTGCGGGACCATATAAATGCGCTTTCTGTGACAGGTCTTGTTGGGGAAATTCTTCCCGGTAAGGTTTTCAACACTTGTTGATATCTGTTTCATTTCATTTCGGAAAAATAACATACTTTTGTAATGCTTTGGTGTTGCAATGATATTTTTTGTCGTTGCAATGAAAAGGGAACGCGGTTGGAATCCGCGACAGTGCCCGCTGCTGTGATGCCTGATCACGCGAAGCGTGATGATGGTTTCGGGATAACCTGCCACTGTGAGCTCATCGCCATGGGAAGGCTTCCTGAAATCGGGACAAGTCAGAAGACCTGCCAGACATATTAATATTCAACGCTTTCGGGAAGAAAAGCTAAGAATCATCTTGTGATTCACGTCTTTCCCAACCCGTCAGCAAAAAATAAGTAAGTGCCTTGAATAAAGTCTTTCTGTTTTTTGCTTTGATGCTGTCTCTTCAGCTGAACGGACAGGCCTATAGCCAGGATGAGGCAATTCTTATCGGTGAGGTCAGGGTGCGTGCTGAATCTGATCAGCGCGATTACCTTGGTTTCAAGTCAACCCATCTCGATTCTGCCCTTCTGTCACAATATAATCATCTTACAATTGCCGACCTGCTCTCGGGCAACTCGGTGATCCACATAAAATCATACGGATCGGGTGGTCTTGCAACACCATCATTCAGGGGCACGGGACCCAGTCATACCAGGGTCTCCTGGAATGATGTGAATCTCAACTCGCCGATGCTGGGCCAGTTCGACCTGTCACTCATACCCGCCGGCTTCATCGACGGGGTAAATATTTATTATGGAGCAGGATCAATGGGCATTAACAGCGGAGGATTCGGCGGTGTGATCGACCTGGAAACCAGTGTAAAATCATCTGACTACAACGGAATCACAATCAACCCCGGTTTAGGAAGTTACGGACGGTTTACCGGCCTCATAAAAGCAGGACCCGGAAACGAAAGATTCCGGTCTGTCAC
>JBAQCK010000027.1:0-3987 GCA_049294075.1 Bacteroidales bacterium
CGTATGGGGTGCTTCAAGCCGTTGGCTGAAGCCCCGGTAACATTAATAAATCTGTAAGATTAATATTCCTTTGGAGAGTAATTAGCAAGAAAATAAAGAGTTACCGTTAGCTTCAGCTGACGGTAAGGAGATCCGCCCTCCCTGTTTCCGGGACTTTAGTCCCATAGTCAGCCAAAGGGGGCTGAAGCCCCGGAAGACGTATGGAGTGCTTCAAGCCGTTGGCTGAAGCCCTGGAAGGATACTACAAATTGTAACATAGAGAAACGAAGATATAAGGCTGAAGCAAAAATGCGAGGTTAACTCATCAATTATCACCACTCAGCCAGACTGTTTTGAAAACTGTAAGTAAAAATAAATCAACGTTTAACATTTTTTAATAGAAAAAGTGCTACCTTTGTGGCTTTTTAAAAGTAAAAGCATGGAACGTACAAAATCAGGCAAAAACGCAGTAAAAACGAAGTATCTTAGAATTGATCACAAGACTGTTATTGAGATTTCAGCGGACATTCCGGATGACGTTGCCCGCGAACATTATTTAAGGAACAGGGGATTGAACAATCCCAATCAGAAAAGAAACATGGTTATCAATTAACCGGTAAGAAGAATTTCAAGACAGTCCGGACATCGGGTAAAACAGCCTGTCAAACGGCAAATCGGGGGAAATGCCGGCAGGCTGACAGCCTTTTCATAAATGATCCGCAACAACAATCCACGACTCACGGCTTCAAACAGTTGCCTCCAGTTGTTGCGTGCTGCATACCGCTAATCGCAAGCCTTCTCATTTTCTTTCGCTGATTTTCATTTTTTTATTTACCTTGCAAATCAATATATAGAAATTTCTTTCTGATGAAAGGATCCTGGATCAGAAAAATAATCGGAGGGATGAGTCTCACTACAGCAATGTTTATTTTCCAGGCCTGTTACGGGACTCCTCAGGATATGGGACTTGACATGCTGGTTGAAGGACAGGTAAAATCCCATGCATCAGGATTGCCTGTTAAAGGGATTAAAGTATCAGTTGTTGATTATATGCAATATGATATCACCGATGAAACCGGCAAATTCTCGTTCTATACTGAAATGATTGAAGGAATTAGAATTCAGTTTCAGGATATCGATTCAAACGAGAACGGACTATTTGCAGATAAGGATACAGCGCTGACAGCAATATCCGAAAAGGTTTATCTGGATATAATGCTGGAAAATAAATGATTTCTTCTCTTAAGAGATATGTCTTCAGAAGATTGAGGAAATCGGAAACAAAACTTCATGAACTTAATTATCTGTTCTGGGAATGCACCGCCAGATGCAATCTGAACTGCCTGCATTGCGGCAGTGATTGTTCAAAAGACAGCTACTTCCCCGACATGCCGGTTGAAGATTTTCTGAATGCGATTGGCGCCATTAAAGTAACAGCCCCGAATTTTACTGTTGTATTTACCGGAGGAGAACCGCTCCTTAGAAAAGACATCGAACAATGCGGCAGGGAATTGAGAAAAAGGGGAATGAGGTGGGCAATTGTATCTAACGGACAACTTTATGACAGGCAAAGACATGCCTCTCTTCTCAGTGCAGGAATGGGAGCCCTGACACTGAGTCTCGACGGACTCAGGGAATCTCATAACTGGCTCAGGAACAATTCAGGCAGCTTCGACAGGGTGCTGAATGCAATTGAACTTGCAGCTTCATCAAACCGCCTGAATTTTGATATTGTCACCTGCGTAAATAAGAAAAATATTTCTGAACTTGATCAGATAAAGGAATTGCTCATATCGAAAAATGTAAAAGCCTGGCGATTATTCACCATTTTACCTGTCGGCAGGGCGGTTAATAATCCGGATCTGTTGTTATCCGATAGTCAGTTTCTTGAATTAATGGATTTTATATCGGAACAGAGGAAGAGAAAGGAATTTGATGTTAAATTCAGCTGTGAAGGTTATACCGGCAGGTATGAGGAATCAGTCAGAGACAGTTATTTTTTCTGCAGGGCCGGGATCAATATCGGATCAATCCTGATCGACGGGTCAATTTCAGCTTGTCCCAACATCGACAGGTCATTTTCACAGGGTAACATTTATAGGGACAATTTCAATGATATATGGCAAAATAGTTTTATACCATTCAGAAACAGGGACTGGACTAAAACAGGTCAGTGTGAGACGTGCGGACATTACAAAGACTGTCAGGGAAACGGATTTCACAACTGGCATGGAGACAGGGCGAATGTACTTGTCTGCCATCACGGGAAAATTGAGAATGCCCTTAAAAACCAGATCACTCCGATGCATCCAGCTTAAGATTTTAACGAAGCCGGCCTCTTAATCATATTCCGATATGATGAAAAAAACCTTCCTGTTCCTGATTCTCTTTTCTGTGACTTTCTGTTTTTGTGCCAGTCCAGACAGGAAAAATAAAGCATCTTTAAATGACAGCCTGTCCCTTGATGAGATTGAAGGAACCGCTGAAATTCCTCCACTGACCACTCTTGAACCGGGAGCAGAATAATTTTAAATGGAGAGATAAATTAGTTCCCGGGAAATGGAAAAGAATTTGCGTGGACAATTAAACAAATACCTGAATTAATATGAGAACCAATTCAGCAATCTTTTTCCTGTGCTTTCTTTTAACCTTCTCTTGCAGGAATGAGAAAAATATCACTGCAGAAAGTTCAGAATTAATTCCCCCTTATCCTCTTACAATCAATGTAAATGAAGGATTGAAAAATAAAACCACACTCAGGCTGAGCGAAGTTGCTGACAGCATCAGATACGTTATTCTTTCGGAAGAAAGGGATGTGGCCGTCAATTTTGTTTTTGAGGTGGCGCTTACAGATTCTGCAATAATTACTTCAGTGTCACAGTGTCCCTTTCTTATTTTCGACCTGAACGGTAAATTCATTGATACTATCGGACGCATCGGGAGAGGACCTCACGAATATATGCCCGGGAGCAAATTCTCTGTCGACCCGGCTTCCGGCGATATAATTGTTAACAGGAATTTTTTACATGATTTTATCAGTTTTGATTTAAACGGCGGATTTATTGATAATGACATTCCCGAACTTTCAGGCAGTATCGAATCATTTGTATGTTTGCCCGGTTCGAGGTTGGCGTTGTTCCCGGCATATGATGGCAGGGAGTTACTTGACGACAATATCAGGAAATCAATGATTCTTATGGGTCTGTTTGACAAGGATGGCAATAAGTTGTCTGGAATCAGCCATCCGGCACAGAATATCCCCTCCGATTTTGTCGCTTCCAGATTTATTACCGGATCACCTGTAAACAGGAATACTTATTTCAAAAATGAAATCGTAACTCCATGTTATGAAAACTCTGTTTACAAAATAAACTCCGATTCAATATATACCGGGTTTAAGATTAACTGGGATAAACTGGCGATTCCCGAAACCTTTGAGGAAAAATACTACCTGAGATCCTCATCAGCCAGATACCCGTTTGCTGAGATAAGAGGCAAATTTATCGAGACACCTGGAAATGCGTTCTTCATCCTTGCAAACGATGGGACAAATTATTTGATGGAATACGATAAACTAAGCGGCCTGGCCAGCAGTATGAGTTTCGCAGAAGATGACAAGGCTGGTTTTATAAACGACCTGGACGGGGGACACCGGTTCTTCCCTTTCTGGACCAACAGGGAGGGGGACATCTGGATAGATTTCGTCGAGGCTCCTGACCTGAAAACACAATACACTGACGACTTTCTTAAGGATAATGATGCCGTTAATCCCGGAAGCAGGGAAAAGCTTATTGACTTCATCAAAAAGCTTCAATCCGATGACAATCCGGTATTAAGGATGGTATATCTTAAAAAGCCTTTCTGAAGATTTGAATCTGTGTCGCCCTTTCAGGGCTCAAAAATCATATGGTTGCCATTATGACGGGCTCCGCCCATCCCTACCGATATTTCAGGCCTGACGGCCTGATAATGAATAGATCAGTCACCCGCGTCGGCCTAATCTTTATA
>JBAQCK010000028.1:0-21515 GCA_049294075.1 Bacteroidales bacterium
ACCATTGTTTAAATAAAGGATTCATAAGGTTATTCAAGTCAGAGTCCGGAGAGATAAATTGCAGATTTCTTATCATTTATATTAAGAATATTGATCTCCATGAATTGATTCACCACGGATTTCACGGATATCACGGATTTAATTCACGGGTTTGCTTATTGATTATAGGAAAAGTATTATATTTATGTGTCTCGATTGTATGGAATTACTTTATAAAGATCTTACCGGCAAAATTGTCGACTGTGCTGTGAAAGTTCACAAGCAACTTGGACCTGGTTTACTTGAATCGGCATATGAGGAGTGTCTTCATCAGGAATTAATGGAATGTGGCATTTCATCAATTAAGCAGGTTCCTATGCCATTGATCTATAAAGGAAGGAAGCTCGAATTGGGATATCGTCTGGATCTTTTAGTCGAAGACAAGGTAGTGATTGAGGTAAAATCCGTTGAGTGTCTTAATCCTGTTCATACTGCACAATTGATGACCTATTTGAAGTTGTCGGGGTGCAAAATAGGGTTATTGATAAATTTCAACGTTTCATTTCTGAAAGAAGGAATCAGACGTATTATTATGTAAAAAGAACTATCCGTGTATTACCCGTGCTCTCCGTGAAATCCGTGGTTAAAGCAAAAAGAGACGTTAGTGCGGTAAATATTAAAAATCAATTTTATATATTGTTCATAGTCAGCAATCTAAAAATTCTAACTATACTAAATTTTGATAGCGTCAGAAGTCAGGAAAAATGAGTTGTGGCAAGAAAATTAATGGTATTTTATTCATTTACAATAGTAATAGTGCATCGTAAATCTCTTATAATAAGGTTTGTGAGAAAATGTTACCATGAAATAATTGCCTCACGCGATCATAGTCTGAAATTTCTGATCCCCTCGGAATCATAATCGCAATTCAGCCATTCCCCGTCGATCAGAGCGCCTGCTTTTTCGTAAAACCTGATTGCGGGTTCGTTCCACCTGAGTACCTGCCATCTTACTCTTTTGCAGTTTTCAGCTAAGGCTGCTTCAAAAACCCTGGAAAGAAGCGCTGATCCTATTTTGTGCTGACGGTAAGCTTCTTTAACATACAGATCATCGAGGTAAAGCGATTTTCCTACCCATGTGTAGTAGGCAATGAAGTAAAGAGCCATTCCGACAACTTCACCGGATTCCCTTTCAGCAATGAAACATCTGAAAAGGTCTTTTTCATCAATCATCTGTTCAACGGTATTTGTCACCTTTTCAGAGGCTTTCTCAAATTCTGCCAATTCCTTTATCAGTTCTGATATCGCCGGGAAATCAGTTTCGGTCGCTTCTCTGATAGTAAATTTCATCGATACATGGTTTTATATTTCTTCCAGTAAAACTGTCAGCTGCCTTTATTGTCTGAAATTTCAGGCTGATTCTTTAACGAGAGACTAAGGAGCAATAATCCCGCTATTCCCGATAAAAATGCAAGCAGGACTCCTGTAATTGTTGCATGAACTCCGGTTTTCTCGCTGTCAAAGAACTCTTTGTATAATCTTGTAATACACATTATCCGTTTTTAACAGAGTCCTGAATACGATCGCTGGCCAAACCTGACTTGATCAAACTCATCAGGAAAGATCTGTTAATATTTTCGGGTTGAATTTAAAAAAAATGGCCGGGAAATTTTTCCTTTTAATTCATATATGAAATACTTTTTCAATTGTTTCAGCCGTGATTCCCCGGCATTGATAAATTCATCCGGGCTCATAAAACTGCCTCTTGAAATGTAAAAGGAGACAGCCTTAAAAATGCAACCTGTACAAGCGCTTCGTCAGGGAAATCATTTCATTGATTTGCTTAGTCGTGTTTAAGGCTGTGTTCGTCAAAAATTTTAGCGAGTTCGTTGAAACATTGACTTGTACTATAGTGGTTTTCTTATTTTTGGAGCAGATACGATCAGACAGAATCAGTGTCTTTGTGCTTTTCGATTTTCATGGTTCAGACATTTTCGCGAAAGAAATTTGATCACTTATGAACAGGTTTTGTAAAATAGCAATACTGCTGTTACTTGTCATCAGCCAGTTAACAACCGGACAAACAATTGTTCGTTCTTCCTTAAGCTGCCTTGGTTCGACGATTACTGACAACGGGCTTATTCTCCTCCAGACAATGGGTCAGCCTTCAAGCACTGATGTTCTCAGTATGGAAGGGATGGAACTCAGGCAGGGATTTCAACAGCCCGTTACTGCAAAGAATTATATCAGGAATGCCAGGCAGGTTGATTTTACCCTTTCCCCTAATCCGGCAAAAGACAATACCCTGATCAGTTTTAAGGAAGAAATTTCCGGGTGCAGCATTTCTGTCAGAGACATTAACGGATCAATATTATTTAAATGCATGGAGGAAACCCTTTATGACAAATGGTTGGATATTACCGGTATAGTGCCGGGCATTTATATTGTTACTGTTGTTTCAGGAAACGGGCATAGTTCAAAAAAACTGATAATTACAAATTAATAGAATTCCATATGAAGAAGATTCTTGTGATAGCTGCCATGGTTTTAGGTTCGGTTACTGTTATGGCACAGGAGAATAAGCTTGGAATCTCATTTTTTCAGAATTATTCCTCCTTCAGGTTTATCGACTCTGAAGGTGAAAGAAATGATTTGAATTTCACAATCAGATCGGGTTATGGACTGTCATACCGGAAGACTTTTAACAGTCCTCTTTTTGTGGAGGGAATGGTTTCATACAATAATAAAGGTGCTGCTTCGTCAATAGATTTTACGCGGCTGGACTGGTCCTTTCACTATATCAATGCTGATCTTAATCTTGGCTGGAAATTCGTCATGGGAAGAATAAATCCTCAGTTTGGCGCCGGAATATACTATGGAAGGCTGTTTAAGGCCGATCAGTATATTGGTACATTGTATTATGACCTGATGGAAATGAATACAATAAAGAAAAGTGATGCCGGAGTCAATGTTTTTGGCGGGCTGGAATACGAATACTCAGGCAGTGGCTCTGTCTTGTTCAGAATTAGTGAATCGATAGGGCTGATGCAGCTCGAAGAAGAGAATTCAAGTCAGGAAATGTTTAACCGGACTTTTTCAGTTCAACTCGGACTATTATTTAACATAAATAAGGAGTAATCATGAGAAATAATTTGATCCTGTTATTAACGTTTCTTTGCCTGGCAACTGTAGTTACGAACGGACAGGTAGCCGACGGCATCAGCTATCAGGCTGTCGCTCTGGATGAGAATGGAAGGGAGATTGCCGGACAGGATATTAACGGGAATGTCATATCCGGCAAAACGATTGACGTAAGATTTTCTGTTATAAGCGGAACTCCTGAGGGCGAGATATTATACAAGGAAGCTCATTCCGTTAACACCGATCAATACGGACTATTTTCTCTGGTAATAGGTCATGGCGATGTTTCTCCTGACGGGAGGTATGAAAAACTAACCGAAATAGAATGGGGAGCCGGCAGGTTGTACCTCAGGGTTGAAATTGATACAAGGCGCACGGGTAATTTCAAGGTGATGGGTATTCAGCAAATGATGGCAGTACCCTTTGCCTTTCATGCTCTCAATTCAAAACCAATGGATGCCGGTACAGTATCTCAGTACTGGAGAGGCGACAGAACCTGGCAAACACTCGATAAAGAGGCTGTCGATCTTGAAAATGTCGAAAATGTTGCATTGTCAACATGGAGAGGGACATCGAACCTTAACACTGCCGGAACTATAATAACAGGGACGTGGAACGCGGGTCCTGTTACCTCAAGCGGAGCACTGACAGGAAATACAATTGTTAAAACAGGAGGCACTTCCTCACAGTTTCTGAAAGCTGACGGCAGCGTTGATGATAATAGCTATATAACTGCAATCAGGGAAATGAATAACGAATTCACAGCTACCGAAGGCCAGTCAAGGTTTACACTGACTCAAAGGCCTTCACCTGACAGCAATGTAAAAATGTTTATAAACGGAGTCCGGATAAGCAATTCAGCCTATACGATTTCCGGAAATTCAGTGACTTACCTGCCTGCCGGCAACGGATCGAATGGATTGAGGGCAGGCGACCGGATCCAGTTTGATTATTATTATTAAAATCATCTCCCTGTATGCGATTGTCATTAGTTATATTATTTAATTTAATTGTTGCCTGTTCTCTGTCAGCCCAGGGAGTGACAAAAACTGGCCGGAGCACAACAACCGGAGATTATTTCATTAATAAAAATGGAAGAACAGTTGATATCCCCTCTTTAAGCAGGTTTGGCAGTGAACTTTTTGCGCCATCTCTCACCACGGCAGCAGTTACCTCAATTACAAGCTCTTCAGCAACGTCAGGTGGAAATATTTCCTCAAATACAGGAGAGATTAACTCAAGAGGTGTATGCTGGGCCACATCCGCAAATCCAACCACCGCAAATCACAGGACCAATAATGGATCAGGAAGCGGTAGTTTTACAAGCCAGCTTAGCGGCCTGTCTGCGGGAACAACGTACTATGTGAGAGCTTATGCTGTAACTGAAAGCGGAACGCTTTATGGAAACCAGTTAATTTTCAGGACCCTTTCTCAAGGCTATGAGACTTTATCCTCAGCAATTTATAATGAAGCGCCCAATGAAGTCAGGGATATTACGATCGGGAACGTTCGTTTCACAAAGGTCGTTGAGGGTCCTGTAAATTGCGGAAGTGCAAATTCTTTCCGGGCAAAGACGATTGAGGATGCCTATGCAATAGTAGGTTCAGATGCGTCAATCGATTACAGGCTTGCCAACCCGGAATTGCGCAGATTTGTTGAGGATGGCCGGAACTGCGAGGTGTTTGACATGTCGGGTCGATATATCTACTATGGACATTCGCGGGCATTTTACAGGGTGGACAAAAATACCTTCGGGAATAAAGTCAGATTTGATATATCAGGGATATGGGAAGGTGGTACGGATTTCAACGTGTCAGCCTGCAATATCAGTGGAGTAAATGAAATGCCTGATCTTGGCTTGTTGATTCAGGTAGATAACAAGCCTTCTCATTTTAATATCTATAAAGTTCCATATATTGCCCAGTCAAGCGGAAACTTTACCTATACCCGGCAACACGCAAACCTGGTGATGGATATTCCTTACTGGAATCCAATTCTTACCAAGGCATGGGGCCTGAGCATAAAAGGTAATACAGTGTTTGCAGTTATTTATAATTCAAGAGGATATGCATATCTGAGTAATGACAGCGGTAACTCTTTCAGATGTGTTTTTTCTATGGCTGATATCTCCATTAACAGTACTGTCTCCCCCGACGAGATGGTCTTTGTTGATACCAAACCTGACGGGCACGGGGGATATGGAGCAGTAGGCGGGCATCCGATGAGCAACACTCTTACTAATCCTCAAAATTTTGATTTGTGGGGAATCACTCCCAACGGGAGCCTGCATGCTCATGGAGGCTGTATTGATACCTATGCTGACAGATTAGTGATTGTGACAGGGGATAGTTACCCGGCAGTCGGAATTTTTTACTCCGACGACTGGGGTTATAACTGGACATTTATCCCGACGGGAGTTCATATGCCATCTGCAGATTGCCGGACTCAATTTGTTACTGCAATTCCCATGGAAGATTGTATTCTTTTCGGGAATGACGGGCTGGGAGACGGCTACTGGAGAGTGTTCAGGAACGGCGGAGGCCTTTTGTCTACAATAGAATGCTGCTATCAGTACACTGGTTCCAACACACAACTGGTAACTATTAACGGAGGGCAATGTTCTCTTCCGGATGGAACAATGCTTGGACTCATTAATCCTCATGAATCAATTAACTATACGACCACAAGGGGAGGTATAGTCGCGACCAGAAACGGGCATAATTTCAAAAAACTCTTCGAGGATCCCTATACCCGATTTACCTACGAAACGGCAGAATTTGGCCGGAGAGGGCTGATAACGGTTAACGATAACAACAAAGTCCTGGTCAAAGCCAAAAACGGCGGCCTGATAATCCTCGATCTGATCTCAGAATGAGGATTTGCTATCCCTTACCATTGTTCCAACAACCGGATGGAATCAGAAATCCCGGACAAGCTTCCAGGGATACTTTTCTTTACATGTTTTTATCAGGATACATCTCCTTCCAGTGTTCAGGCTGGTTTTTAAGCTTCTTGTCAAACCAGGCCATTATTGTATCGTGCCATTCAAGGCGCTTTTTATAGTCCAGTATGTGATGGTTTTCTCCTTCGACCAGAACCATCTCCACCTCCCTGCCAAGAATTTTCAGTGCAGCATAAAACTGCAGACTTTCACCAACCGGTACATTCGTATCGGCCGTGCCGTGCAACAGCAAGATTGAATTTTTGAACTGATCTGCATTAAACAAGGGGCTGTTATCGACATAAATATCCTTCCGGTTCCATGGATAACTATTCCTGGTTGCCCCTGAGCTGTACGAGTAACCCCAGTAACCTTCCCCCCAGTAGGATGTGATGTCGCTTATTCCTGCATGTGCAATTGCTGTTTTGAAAATATCGGTTCGCGTCTGAAGCATCATGGTGGTAAAACCACCGTAGGAAGCGCCTATGCAACCTGTATTTTCAGAATCGGCCGAGGGAAATGCCTCAAGGAATTTCCTGGTCCCTTCTATTATATCATCGATGGCTTCCCGGCCCCAGCCGTTTACATGCAACGCTGAAAAATCCTGTCCGAAACCTGTTGACCCGCCGGGCTGCAAGACATAAACGAAATAGCCCCCGGCAGCCCAGATGTTTTTCGGGTACCGGCCTCCGAAAGCCCTGTTTGTGGGCGTGGTACC
Organism: Bacteroidales bacterium; assembly: GCA_049294075.1. GTDB lineage: Bacteria > Bacteroidota > Bacteroidia > Bacteroidales > VadinHA17 > LD21. Next base: position 6,779 of record JBAQCK010000028.1, read on the forward strand.
GCCGTAAAAATTCACGATAACAGGGTATTTTTTTGCAGGATCATAATCAACCGGATAATACACACGTCCATAAATTGTTGTTCCTCTTGTATTAACGAAATTCCATTCTTCCGTTCGCCCGAACTCAACTTCCTTTATCTGTTCTGCTTTGGGATCCAGAAGCAAAGTCGATTTGCCGCTTGTCAGGTCAAGAGTGTATAATTTTTCCGGTGTGCTTATACTGCTCCCTTTAAAAACAGCACTGCCTCGATTCGCTGCGAAATCTACAGAAGTAATGACATCAACCGGAACATTGATTTTTCTGAAATCTTGTTTCTTTGGATCACAACGGTATAAGTTTACGTAATCCAGCTCGTCAGCAGTTAAATAGATTCTGCCATCTTTTGACCAGTGAGCGCTGGCAACAGCCGGATCAAAATCGCGGGTCAGGGCTTCGACCTTCCTTGTCTTCAGGTTGTAGAGAAAAAGCTGAGTGTCATAACTGTTTGGAATCCGGCCCTGACTCACTTTCACCCCCAGGTCACCAAAAGTCTCGGGGCCTCCGGATACCAGAAGCTGTGTGCCATCAGGAGAATACTGGCAATACCCGCTGTAAAGCTTATCTTTCCATATTGTGTCAAGCTGCATGGTACCAAGTTCCAGCTCGTAAAGGGTTTGCTTTGAAAAAGGCACTTCACTGTAATCCATCCGTGATGTGGAGAATAGAATCCTGGCGCCGTCCGGTCTGATATCATGCAGCTCAGCAGACTCAGCCCCGGCTGTAAGCGGTCGTGCAATTTTTGTTTTCAGGTCATAGCAATAGAGATATGAACGGTTGCGGGTACCCGGAATACGGTCTTCATTTCCGAAGATACGCTTCAGGTCGCCTGTTTTTTCCGCTTCTTCATTTTTCATAAACAGGAAATAATCCTCCTTCGGCGACCATTTAATTTTTCCAGGCGACTTTATTCCGGAGGCTGCCAGACTTTCCACTCCCGTATTCATGTCCCATAAAAACAGATCTGTATACCCGTCTTTTTCTGCCTGATAATACAGCCTGTCGGTTTCAGGGAGCCAGTCTGCACGAAAAGCATTGTTACGGACCGCGAACAGATTCCGGTTCAGTTCCATATCGTACACACTGAATGACGGCTGCGATTTTCCACTTCCTGGCAGTGTCTCATTTGACTGAATCAGCAGGTATTTCCCTGATGGAGAAAGTCTTGCATTTGAAACACTTTTCCCTTCAAGAATATCATGAATAGTGACTGTCCGCTTCGGATTGGTGGTCCAGGTCAGCTTCGCCGCATCGTTGTCCGCTGTGATTCCGGCAGCAAGTCGCAGTGATTTTCCGGTACTTATCATTTTCAGCAGCAACCCGTGGACTCCGGTTCCGAGGGTCAGTTCAACTTTCACAGGCTTTTCCGCAGGTTTATCCTGTGTCTTTATCTTATTTCCATTCAGATAGAGCTCGAAAATTGCATCGGTTGAAATGTTTATCGAAGCTTTGGTCCAGCGGTCGCTCTTTACAAAACCTGCCAGCTGAAGTAACTGGTCCTTTCCGCTGACAATGGAAATAAGGCTGTCAGTGCCCGGACTGAACACCTGCCATTGTGCTATTCCGGCAGCATCAGCCATGACGCTCCCGAGTAAGGCTGCATGGTCAAATTGTTTGCCGTCAACCGATTGTCTATCTGCAAAAAAAGGTAAGTGCAACTGGTTAATTTCCGATATTCTCCAGTCGGGGCACAGTGTAAGGTTTTGTGCCAGGGTCGCAGCTGCCGTCAACAACAGGAAAAATATAACAGATAATTTTCTCATGGTTCTTATTTGATTTTTAACAATACAAACACCCGGGAAGTTACCAAATATTTAAAAAACCAAGGACTCTGACTCAATCAGTCAGGGTCTTTTTGTTATCCCAACGCAGTGCAGGAATACTAAGCGTTTCCGCTACTCAGTGCAACGCAAGCGTGCATATACTGGGCAAACGCACAATTGCACCCGTGCAAAACGCTAATTTTCAATACTTATAAGGCAGTAAACATTTTTACGACCGCCTCTCGAAACGTGAATTATCCGGTAAATAAAATTCGCTCCACAATATTCACCTTATTACTCTTGAATATTCAAGATTTTGAGACGTGCATCCAATAAATCAAGGTACTTATCTTTCATTGCTTTAGATAAGAAACTGATATTGACTAATTCTTTCCATTTGGGAATTGCTGAGGATATGGTTTCCAGAACTTTTTCAACACTCCTCGAAGTTAATTCACACCTTTCTATACCAAAGTAGTTTATAAGCATATTACGTGTTAAATGCTTTTTATTTCCTCTTAGGGGTAAAGCAATTTCATCATCAGGTTTCCTATACTCGATTGTAGTGTTAATAAGGTCATAGCCTGGCGATAGTTTGACCTTACCGTCTTCAGTTATTATAGAGAAATTTTTAAGGTGCATATCATCATTTCCAATCAGGTAATTAAATATGACCAGTTTAAATAGCACTAATTTCTCAACCGATGGGAAAGTGCAGTATTTATCAATCAAACCTGCAACCTTCTCCATACTGTATTCATATTTTGTATCCCTGCTTAATCCTGCCAGTTGAGCGAAGTCTTCAACAGGAACTTTATCATTCTGCCCCTTCCTGTCAAACCGTTTGATAAAGTATGTTAAGGTGTTATCCTTTGACCAAATTAAACCATGTAATGGTATTTCTAAACCAATTTCATCAGCAAGCCTCATTGTCAAGTCCTCATTTTCTGGCATTTCCGGAAAATATTGATGCTGAGGTTTGAGAATAAATCTTCCACCCGAGTCAACAATTTCGAATTTTTCTTCTTTGATGTTTAATTTTGCACTCACCTTCGGCTGTATTCCCTGAATAGACATCTTTGACGCGCGATTGTAAGCCTCTTTTCTTTGTTCTTCTGCAGTATATTCAAGGTCTTTAAGGGAAGCCAGTTCGGCTGATAAAAGTCTAAGTCCTGCATCACTGTAACGATTATCTCCGCAAGGATTATATGAAATCGGGCAACGGTTCATTCTACAACTTCTTTTACTGTGACAACTCCAATCATATCATTACCAACAGCAATAAGCTGGGAGAAATAATCATATTTATCAATTTTCTTTAATTTCAATAATCCTTCCAATTGAATTCCTTCTGGCAATAACCCATCAAAAAATGGTGGAAACATATCGAATTTATAGACCTTTTCATTTGTTGGCATCGTTCGTGATACCTCAAGACCTTTATATCCGTCAATGTATTCAAATTCGTACTTTTTACCTTTTATTAATTCAGTCAAAGTTCCAGCCTCGACTCCTTTAACAAAAACTTTAGCCTTTCTCATTTCCTGTACTATTCAAATTATCCATAAATGGACTTGTTAACACTATCTTTATGTTCAGCGCCTTGAGAATTTTTCTTAAGGTGTCCAATTGAACTGATTCCTTTCCCTTCTCGATATCATAAATCACCGTTTTACCAACTCCTGCCAGTTCTGCTAAGTGTACACGGCTCAGTTTAGCTGCCTTTCGGTGCATCCTTATTACTTCTGCTAATTCCCGCGATTGCATTGTTTTTACTCTTATAGCGGTAAAAGTAGGTATTTTATTTTGATATAGCAAGCAATTATCAATATTATACCGCAACAGCAGTAAAAAAGGCTTAAAAGTTCTTATATTTGATGAAAAAGCTCACCTGTTACTGCCAAGACGGTAAAAGTCGTTTTTAACGATTCATTAATTAAGACTGATCTTCCTTGATTTTTTTATCAAGTCTGCCTGCTTATTTGTGCAGTCTTTAATCCTTTGTGGAGCTGGCGGGAGTCGAACCCGCGTCCAAACATGGAGACCATATGCTTTCTACATGCTTAGTCCTGCTTGATTTTCGTGACACTTCAGCTGCAGAACAACCTAAAATGCCCTTATTTCCTGTTGTTTCACCTTCAGAGCGGAACGATCATCAGGCTAGCCCCGGATTGCGTGCGCCTCCGTGTCGGGTTGGATCAGGGCTTGACCGCCCGGGAGACGTCCCGTCCCGACACCTGTGCCGGGATTAAGCTTAAGTTACTTGATTCGCTTAAGCAGCGAGAGCGTAATTAGATTCGCCAGTTGTTGTTTTGTAACACTGTTTAAGGAACGCGTCACCACATCCTGCATGCTTACATACCACCCCTCATGCTGTCAAAACCAAATCAGCCCCGGAGTCAGCTGCAAATTTACAAATTTTGTGCCTAACATGATTTAAGTTGCGGGAAATTATTGCTTTATTGATTACATTTGAATAATAAGGCAACCAGCAACCATTTAGCAGTTGGCAGTTGGCAGTTGGCAGTTGGCAATAAGTCGGCAAGATCTGAAATAAGAAAATTGAAGTCAGAAATTCGAAATTTGAACCAGCAACCAGTTAATGTATAATGTATTATAGGCAATTGGCGATAAGCAGAACGCCGCATACCGCGTACCGCGTACCGCGTACCGCGTACCGCATACCGCGTACCGCGTACCGTGTACCTCATACCGCGTACCGCGTACCGCGTACCGCGTTTCACCAACCAGATTTAACTAAATATTTTCCCGCTTATGGAAAAAACACTGAAAGTCGGGATCCTCCGCGAAACAAAGAATCCGCCAGACCGGAGAGTGCCGCTTACTCCTCCTCAGATTATAGCTCTTGAGGAACTCTATCCCTTCGTGGAATTCTTCGTTCAGCCAGGCGATTACAGGTGCTATTCAAATGAAGAATACGAGTATCTGAACATTCCGCTTACAGAAGATATTTCTGACTGCGACATCCTGATGGGAGTGAAGGAGGTCGACCGCAGAACCTTTATAGAGGGTAAAACTTATATGTTCTTTGCCCATGTTGCTAAAAAACAGGAACATAACAGGGAGATGTTCAGAGATATGGCTGCCAGGGGTATTTCTCTTATTGATTATGAATACCTTACAACCGACAAGGGTGAACGGGTAGTGGCATTCGGACGTTGGGCAGGTATCGTCGGTGCATATAATGCTTTGAGGGCAAGGGGGATCAGAACAAACCGGTTCAAACTTAAACCTGCCTGTCAGTGCCGCGATCTTGATGAAATGTGGGCCGGACTCCGACTTATCGAACTTAAGCCGGGCCTGAAAATACTGGTTACGGGTAACGGACGGGTGGCCAACGGAGCAATGGAAACCCTCAATGTCGGTAACCTTGTGCAGGTTTCACCCGGGGATTTCCTGAACCGCGAATTTGATGTGCCGGTTGTTTGCCAGATCGGCCCCGAACACTACGTGCGGCATAAGGACAACCGTTCGTACAATTACAGGCATTTCCTGAGTCACCCGTCAGAATATGTTTCATCATTCCTCCCCTTTACGAAAGTTACGGATATCCTTATCACAGGCCATTTCTGGGATCCGCGGTCTCCTGCATTCTTTACCCGGGACGATATGAAACAGAGTGACTTCAGGCTTAGCATCATTGCTGATATCAGCTGTGACATTAACGGCCCGGTGCCTTCAACCCTGAGAGCCACAACTATCTCCGACCCTTTTTATGGATATAACCCTTTCCTTGAAAAGGAGGAACCGGCATTTACCAGACCAACAAACATTACCGTGATGTCAATAGATAACCTGCCGGGCGAACTTCCCCGTGATGCATCCCACGATTTCGGCGTGCAGCTGATGAGGAATACCCTGCACGACCTTTTTACAAGCACCGGAAGTCCTATGATCAACCGGGCCACTATTTTGCAGGAAGGAAAATTAACGTCTGAGTTTGATTACCTGAAAGATTACCTTAATTTTGAGAGCTAAGAAAAAAAATCAGATGCAGTAAAGGCAAACCACCAAAAAATTATCATATTGCCTGAAGGGTAATGAAACTGATTTTATATTTTTACCTATTATTTTTTCTTGATGAAGATCACCTTTCTCGGGCCAGCACATCCATACAGGGGAGGCATAGCCACTTTCAACGAAAGGCTTGCACGTCAGTTTATCTCGGAATGCAAGGATGTGGATATACGGACCTTTTCCCTGCAGTATCCTGCATTATTCTTTCCGGGAAAAACTCAGTATACCGACAGTCCCCCGCCCGGTGACCTGAGGATCAAGCGGGAAATAAACACAATAAATCCGGTTAACTGGCTGAGGATTGGTAACAAACTAAAAAAGGAGAAGCCCGACATTCTTCTTATCAGATACTGGACTCCATTCCTGGCTCCCTGCCTTGGAACCGTGGCACGAATAGTCAGATCAAATAAATACACTGTCGTCATATCTCTGGTGGATAATGCCATTCCTCATGAAAAACACTCTGGGGACAGACTTCTGACTAAATACTTTATGAACAGCATCGACGGCGCTGCAGTTTTGTCCGATACGGTTCAGAGAGATGTGGTTGAATTCCGGAATGACATTCCTGTAAGCTTTGCACCTCATCCGCTGTTCGACAATTACGGAAAAAAGGTCAGCCGGGAAGAGGCGCTGAATGCTCTGAAGCTCGACCCTGACTTTTCATACCTTCTTTTCTTCGGTTTCATCAGGGATTACAAGGGACTCGATATTCTTTTGAAGGCTTTTTCACATCCGGATCTGAAAAACAGAAAGCTTAAGCTTCTGGTTGCCGGCGAATTCTATGAGAACGAGGCCTCATACAGAAAACTGGCCATCGATTCAGGCAGGGGGGACGATGTTGTGTTTTTCAACCGGTTTATTGACGACGAAGAGGTTAAACTGTTCTTCAGCGCTGCCGACCTTGTGGTGCAGCCTTACAAAACAGCTTCACAAAGCGGGGTTACCCAGATAGCTTACCATTTCGACAAACCCATGCTGGTAACCGATGTGGGAGGATTAAAGGAAACCGTACCTAATGAGAAATGCGGATATGTCGTTCAGCCTGATCCCGAAGATATCGCGAAGGCAATACTCGACTACTTCGGCAACAACAGAAAAGAAGCATTCACTGAAGGCGTCATGAAAGAAAAACTGAAGTTCTCCTGGAGCAGGATGACCGATGCGATTACCGAAGTTTTTTACCGGTGCCTGCTTAAACAGCTGATAACTGCGTTATAACAATGTTATAATATCGTTATAACATTGTTATAACGGACCATTCTTCAGAAAATCTTAATTTGTTCCTGTAAATCAGATGTTTACCTTGTCCTTGATGAGGTAATTATTCCTTTCTGATGAATTACGGTTGATGAGTTCCCCCAGGAATCCGGTAAGAAACAGCGCCGATCCTATTATCATCACAGTGAGAGCAATATAAAAATACGGACTGTCGGTCACAAGCGGAGCCCTGAGATTGTTGTGCATCGCGATAAGTTTCCTGATTCCCAGATACCCGGCCATCACGAAACCTAAAAGGAACATCAGCGATCCGAGCGATCCGAAAAGATGCATCGGGCTCTTTCCGAAACGGGTGATAAAACCTATTGTGACAAGGTCGAGGTAACCTTTTATGAACCTGTCGATTCCATATTTGGAGCTGCCATATTTCCGCGCATGGTGCTCAACCACTTTCTCGCCGATCCTGCTGAAACCCGCCTTGCTGGCAAGCAAGGGGATATACCTGTGCATTTCACCGTAAACCTCGATGCCCTTAACAACCTCATTTCTGTAGGCCTTAAGCCCGCAGTTGAAATCATGAAGCCTTATCCCTGAAAATATACGGGCCGTGCGGTTGTAGATCCGGCTTGTGTAACGCTTTATGAACGGATCATACCTCTTTTTCTTCCATCCCGAAACAAGGTCATAGCCGTCTTCCTTTATCATCTTCACCAGTGAGGGGATCTCATCAGGGCTGTCCTGAAGATCTGAATCCATTGTGATCACTACATCTCCGCCGGCCTCAGCAAACCCTGAATGCAGAGCAGCAGCTTTCCCGTAGTTTCTCCTGAAACGTATCCCTCTTACAGCCTTGTTATTACGCGATATTTCCATGATTGTATTCCAGGATAAGTCGGAACTGCCGTCGTCAATAAAAATTATTTCATAGCTGAGATTGCTGTCCGTGCAAACCTTTACAAGCCAGCGTTCCAGTTCCGGAAGAGACTCTTCCTCATTGTATACGGGGATGACAACAGAAACGTCCATGGAAATTATATTACCTTACATCAGGAGCGTCGATGAGGGGATTCCCTTCATTCCTGACAAAGATCCCGATTATCAGAGACATAATGAGTCCGTACAGCATGTTTGACAATAAGCTCATTGGTGCGATTATCGCGGGTTTGATCATCTTTTGCTGTATCTTCATTGCAGCATCCATGGCTTCCTGCGGCAATCCACGCTTCTGCATGATTTCTTCGGCATAGGCAATCTGTTTGTCTATAAGACCCGGATCGATAAAGGCAAAAAGTATATAGGTGAAAATCGCTGTAATGATTGAATAATAAAGGAAAATCACCATTCCGGCGCCAACTGCCTGTCCATAGGTCATCTGGCCGTGGAGGGAATTGTCGCGGTACGACTTGATTAGAAAGTACAATGCCACGAACAGGATAACAAGAAATACATAACCCTGTACTTTGTTGAGGGTCAGATCAAAGAAATAAACAATCAGGGTATAGACGATTCCTGTCAGGCCAAGAATCACCCCATTTGTCAGGTTGGCTTTCCAGACGGATACTTTTTCTTCCATGATTTTTTATTGGTTTCAGTGGTTATTTGAAGACTGAAGACAAATATAATGCAATTCTGTAACAAGCGGCATCTCATGATTCGGGATATTTATTTTGACGGATTGAGGGAAATTAGTACTTTTGCAAAGGGTAAGTCTTATACGACCAGCTCCTGCTGAACTCCCCCAGGATCGGAAGGTAGCAAGGGTAGGCGGTTGTAGCGGTGCGATATAAGTAGCTTACCCTTTTTTAATTAATACAAACCGGAGTCTCTGACCCGGTTTATTTGAACACTGACAGAAGATGCTCCTCCGGATATATCCCGAAAATCCAGATCCCGGCCGGATAAGGAAAGTGGTTGAAGTCCTCGACCATGGGGGAATAATTATCTATCCCACCGATACTGTTTATGCAATCGGCTGTGACATAAAGGCAAACAAATCGATTGAGCTTATTGCAAGGATGAAGGGACTGGATCCGAGAAATCCTGATATGTCACTCATTTTTCACGATATGAGCCAGCTCTCTGAATACACCATTATCAGGGATAACTCGGTATTCAAACTGCTCAAGCGAAACCTCCCCGGCCCCTTTACATTTATTGTCCAGGCCAATAATCAGATCCCAAAAATGTTCAAGAATAAAAAGAAAACAGTCGGGATCAGAATCCCGGATAATACTATCGTCCTGGAACTTGTAAGGGAACTCGGTCGTCCGATAATCACTACCTCAATTCACGATCCGGATGAGTTGATCGAGTATACCACCGATCCCGAACTGATTTATGAGAAGTACAATGATATCGCTGAAATAGTAATTGACGGAGGTTACGGCAGGAACGAAGCATCCACCGTGGTCGATTGTACAACGGATGAATTCACGATTCTCAGGCAGGGACTTGGAATGCTTGAACTGTGAGCTTCAGTTTCCGATAAAAGGATATAATTCTGGCTGCCTCATTATTTGTTGTAGAAACTCCCTGTGAATAATATCAAAACGCTCAGGATTTCAACCCGTCCCAAAATCATCAGCCCGCTCAGTATCCACTTGCCTGTTGAAGGCAGATCCGCGTAGGTTGAAAAAGGAGCGAATGTGCCTAAACCCGGACCAATGTTTGCCAGCATAGATGCCGAAGTGCTGAATGAGGTGATAATATCATAGTCGAGAAATGATATCAGCAGCGCCCCGGTACAAAGCGTGATGAGATAAATAATTATAAATATCAGAAGGTTCTGGATGATGTTCTGAGGCACTCTTTTCTGATCTATTTTCACCGGCAGATATGCATATGGATGAATCATCCGCTTTGACTCATTGCGGGAAGTCCTTGCGGCAATCAGCAGCCTTACCACCTTGATGCCTCCGCTCGCGGAACCGGCCATTCCCCCGGTGAACATCAGAAAAAAGATAACCAGCATAGCAAGGTATCCCCATTCGTTGAAGCTGACAGTGTAAAATCCGGTAGTGGTTATAACCGACACTGTGTTGAACAATCCGTCCATAAATGCAGACGACAATGAAATACCTCCTTCCCTGACCAGCAGGGATATGATTAGTGCAGGGAATAGAATAACCATAACAAGATAGGCTGCAAATTCACTGTTGCGGATGATTTTGGTGAAGCTTTTCTTAAAGGCGAAATAGAACAGGGCAGGATTTATGCCTGCAAAGAACATGAACAGGATGAAGACCGTCTTTATATATTGGGATGGGAATGCTGTAATTCCTGCATTCCTGGTAGAAAAGCCACCCGTGGAAAGCGTTGAAAAAGAGTGGCAAACAGCTTCAAAAACCGGCATTTTTCCCAACGCCAGCAGAATAACTTCTGCAATCGTGAGCACGACATAAACCCCGATCAGCCTTTTTGCGGTCTCGATCACCCTTGGATGGATATTGTCTGCCGTGATGCCGGAGAATTCTGTTGTGGGAAGCTGGATGTTAAGGCTTCTGGCAACAGGAAGTACATGAAGTGCAAGGATTATAACAGTGGCTCCCCCGATCCATTGCGTAAGGCTTCGCCAGAATAGTATGCCGCGGGGAAGAGATTCAATATCCCTGAAAATAGTTGCCCCGGTTGTGGTAAATCCGGATATCGATTCAAAAAACGCATCGGTGAAGTTACCGGCCGATGAAGTGAAGAGATAGGGGAGAGACCCGAAGGCGCCGAATAAAATCCAGATGAATGTTAAGATTATAAAACCCTCCCTGGTTCCGTAAACCCTCTCCTGATGCCTGAGCGGAGTGAAGACAAGGATCCCGGTCACGAGGGTTATTAAGGCTGAGAATAAAAAGGACTTTGCCGCGGGTTCATTGTAAATCCAGGAGACTGCTCCCGCAACAAGCAGCAGTATCCCTTCAAGAATCAGAACCTGACTGAAGACCCTGGCAATTATCCTTGAATTGATCATGGTGATCAGGTGAAAAATTTCGACACCCTCTCATAGGCTGAAGGCAGCGTAAAAACGACAACCTTGTCGTTGGGCTTTATTATCGTATCCCCCGTTGCTATGAACGGAATCCCATCCCTTGTTCCGCCGCCAACAATGGAGTTTGCGGGGAACTCCATGCTCCTCAGTGTCCCTTTCGTGATTCTGGCATTTTGCGGGACATTGAATTCGATAACCTCAGCTTCTGTTCCGGTCATGTATTTCACCTGGGTGACGTTGGGATTCGTGGTGTGCCTGAAGATTCTGCTGGCAGCTGCTATCTTCTTGTTTATAATGGTGTCGATACCTATGTTTTCAGCAAGGTTTATATACTCCATGTTCTCAACTTCCGCGATGGTCTTCTTCACTCCCAGTTTCTTTGCCAGAAGACAGGAGAGTACGTTTGTTTCAGAATTACCCGTCACTGCAACAAAGGCATCCATATGGGCTATCCCCTCATTTTGAAGAAGATCGGCATTGCGGCAATCGCCGTTTATTATCAGAGTATTTTCAAGGACGTCAGAAAGGGCTTCACATTTAACGGGATCCAGGTCGATAAGCTTCACCTGACTTGTCTTCTGCATATACAGCGCCACATGCTTGCCGATCCTGCTCCCTCCAAGTATCATTATGCTTTTTGCCTCAAAGTTTTCCTTTCCTGAAGTGGACATCATTTCATCAATTCCGTCAATTGTCGAGATGACAAAGACAAGGTCCCCCTCGCGGAATCTCTCATTTCCCCTTGGGATAATGGTTATATCATTTCGCTTGATTGCCACTGCCCTGTATTTTTCAGTGTTCGTTGAGGCGGCAAGCTCCATGAGCGATTTGTCGATGATCGGAGAGTTCTGATCAAGTTTCTGGACATACATCGCAAGTTTCCCGCCGCAAAACTCCATAAAATCAGTGGCCCCTGTTTCATGCAGCAGACTCAGCACTTCCCTGGCAGCAATCAGCTCGGGATAAATAAGGGAATCAATTCCAAGCGATTTGAAGAACTCCAGCGTTGGATGCTCAAGGTAGTCGAGATTGTCGATCCTGGCGATGGTCTTTATGGCTCCAAGTCTTTTCGCAAGAATGGAAGCGGTTATATTTGTGTCTTCCCAGTGGGTTACTGCAATGAAAAGGTCTGTTTTCTTTTGGAGAAGTTCCTGAAGGATGCTTATTGAGGTGGCCGATCCGACATAGGTCAGTACGTCCATGGTCGACCCCACGGGATTTAACCTTTCCTCCTCGGTATCGATAAGTATGATCTCATGATTCTCATTCGAAAGCATTTTGGCCAGGTGAGTTCCCACTTCACCTGCTCCGGCAATTATTATTCTCATATAACCCTGATAAAATAGACCACAAAGTAATACATAAATCGGCTAAAAAGGAAATCTGTTTCAAAGCCTGATCCTGCAGGCTCCCCTTACTCCGACATCATGGATGTGTGAGTGGCTTTTCCATGCTTCAATGATTTTCAACGATCCGGCTGAAACCTCAGAACATGTTATAACCGTCTCCGGAATTTCGTCCGGTTTAATTCTCTTGTCTATCTTTGGATATTTGCCCTTGAGAACAACTATATCAGGTTGTGTTTTTTGCAACAGAACCTTATTCAGCTGACTGCATATCAGAATCCTAAGGTTGCCGGATTCAATCAGGCGGACATCTGATCCTGCATTGATCTCATTTACCTTTAATCCCCGGGTCATGCAGTGCCTTGCTGTTTCCGGCATCACAGTGTCCGCTGCTGACCATAGATTCATCTTTCTCCCTGTCCTTATGCCTACCTGCGATTCGCTGATTCCGTTGTAGACGATCAGTTCGCCGGAAACCCGGTCGTGAATGCTTCTGACACTGCCTGCACCTGCCAGAACCAGAAGTGCAATGAGAGGAATGCGCAGCGGTATAGCTTTTCTGTTCAGCAGCGACATGGTGAGAAGAAAGATGAAAATGAAAAGCAAAAATGACTCGATGGTGACCATTCCTATATTTTCAATAGATGCAAAAGGCAATGAGGCTGCTTTTTCTGTAAAAACCTCGGTGAGGCCTGTAAGATAATTCATTAAAAGCGCCAGAGGCCGCGAAACAAATTCAACGGGATATGTAAGCGGCACCAGGCAGCCGATGATTACTACCACTGAGGAGAGAGGGACTATTATTACATTGGTCAGGATAAACCATGCAGGGAACCTGTTGAAAAGAGAAATTGTAAGCGGCAGTGTTCCTGCCTGGGCAATTACGGTTACAGCAGCAGACTGCCATATCTTATCTGCTCCATAGTTCTTTATGTTAATCTTAAGGTAAAAGCTTCTGTAAAAGCAGATAATGAACAGGACGGCACTATATGAGAGCAGGAATCCGGCATCAAACAGAACTGACGGATGGGCTAAAAGCAATATCATGGCTGAGGCAAGAACAGAGTTTATGCTGTTGACATCCCGTTTCAAAAGCTTTCCCGCCTGAAGAAATGAAAACATGAGGGCAGCCCTCAGAACGGAGGGCGTCAGGCCTGTGACAAAGGCAAATCCCCACAGCAGAGCCACTGCTATAACAATCCTGATAAACTCGAGTCTTCCCTTTAGAAAAAACAGCATATTAAGTATAAACATGCTTAGGATTACTGCATGCAACCCTGAAACAGCCATTATATGCATTACACCTGCCCTGATGAATACCTGTTTTTGTTCCGGGTCGAGCAGGTTTTTTTGTCCGAGGGTGAGTGCTGCCACAAGTCCTATCCGGTCATCGGAGATGCCCCTTTCCCTGTACATGCTTATTATTCTTTCCCTTATAATAAGCGCTCTGTATCGGAGTCTTAATTTTTCAGGCCTTGAATGTGCCAGGATGTCGTCTTTCCGGGAAAAACTGTAATATTTTATACCGTTATTTTCAAGATAGAATTTGTAATCGAACTCATGCGGATTGCCCCTGTTAACCACAGGGAGCGGCTGGCACTCCAGTTTTATAATGTCCCCTGGCAGAAGCGTGCCGATGAATGGGTCCTTTCTGAAATAAATCATTAAGGAACCGTTAAGACTGACAGTGTCCTCTCCGTCAACTCTTGCGTGGAGCCTGACAATGGCTCTGAAGCTGTTTGACCTGGGTTCGGGGAATTCTGTCAGCGTGCATATAAAATGCCCTTTCTCGGGCCCGAGAACGGATAATTGATTCTTTTCATTCGTGTAAAGCAGCAGACCGCACAAAAACATGGAATATGTCAGAAGGATACCGTAGAAATGATTCAGCTGCCGTTTATTGAAAATCCGGCTGACAGGAAAACCGGCGGCCAGGATTAATAGAGAAATGGCAACAAGCCATGTTTCGGGCTTTATAAAAAGGCCTGAAACGATCCCGCAGCAAAACGGGATCAATATTCTAAGGAAAGGAATCTCCTTATTCAGCACGGTCGGCAGCAGCTATGAGACCATTCCGAATAAAGATAAACAAAATACCGGTTGGTCAGGGGTGTTTTTACATAAGTTTTTTAAGGCAAATTGTTTCATCAGGAACAAGGTACCTGGCAGGACAGGTTCCGTACCTGACGGCACGGGACGATATGGGCGATATTTCCTTCTACCGACATTGTGTCCCTGACGGGACAGGTTCCGTACCTTACGGCACGGGACGATATGGGCGATATTTCCTTCTACCGATATTGTGTCCCTGACGGGACAGAATATGTCCCTGACGGGACATCGTACCCGATGC
>JBAQCK010000029.1:0-27615 GCA_049294075.1 Bacteroidales bacterium
TTTATATAACAGCTCTCTTTCGCTTGATGCATATGGAGCTATTTGGGCATCAAGGGTTAGCATATTTATAGGATCGTATAAAAATGAACCCATCGCAAGTGACCGTTTGCTGTCAGCATTGGGTCCGAAACTGTGTTCCCCAAACTCTTCCTTAACACTCTTATGATTTGGTAAAACCAGCCTCGTACCGTCGACAGACAATAATCGCATTTTGTTCCATACAAGATAAGGGGCCTCTGAGTAAAAAGTGTCATTAACACTCTGGTTCATCTTGATAAATACTTCGTGGCTGAGTTTTGACCTGGCTTGCGTAAATGCTCCTTTGGTAACTTTCCGGATGTTGAATTCGCTTCCAGTCATTTCTTTATAGAAGGAATCCAACTCCCTTTGCAGGTAACTTTTAACACCTCTTGATATGAAAACCACTGTTGTTTTGAAATTTAATTTCCGGTCTCGTGAGAATACCCCCGTAAAGCCGTCTTTTGAACGGAAGTTATACTCTTCATTTTCAATGGTTTTAGTTATGTTACTAATTGCGTTTCCACGAAATTTTGACTTTTTAACAGCTTTACTATAGTGGTCATTATATCCCTAAGATAATAAACATCACCAATAATCAGCTTTTCAAAGAACTTGTTTATCCTATTTTATTAACTATTTTTCCCTAACTAAACGACATTGATTCGAGAATATGGAATTTAAGCCTCGTATGATTATTGATGTCGGTAAAAAACAGGTTACTCCTAAAGTACGCTCTGAATCGGATATGCTCGAAATCAATGCCAATTACATTCAACCCATGAATTTGCTGGAATTTGGAGATTTTATCTATTATGCATTAGTAAACAAATTTGTGCAGGGTGACGTAAGGCTTTTTGGTTATATTGGTTCCAAAGTGGGTAATTATCAGGGCATATTCAATTTGGGAGATGGGATAAACAATGATCTTGACGGCGGTCCGAATATTTTACCGTTAACGACAAAGGATGATAATACCATAATATCATTGATCGATGCCATTGATCTTAAAAAGCATGTTGCCTCTGAGGCTTTCAGGAAATCAAAACCTCTTTACCCCGGGAAGAAAAAGGAGCTTGAAAAACTTGCAAGCAGCCTGAAAGAAACGGATAATCCGGTTCTGGTACTGGTCAGGCTTAAGAAATAATGCAGATTGGCGTGACGGTTTGACGGCGTGACGACATTAAGGCAGGAAGGAGACGAAGGGACTTAGGGACGAAGGGAATTAGAGACGTTTGAAGGGGAAAATCTGCGATCCTGAATCTCCGGGACCGCACACCGGATGCCGATTGCCGAACGTCGCACATCGCAACCCTGGGCAGGGAGGTTAAAAAATCTCTGCTTGATCGCGAATCTCAGGAATCTTATATAATTGTTTTTGCAAGACCTGTCCCAAAAGAGGTTACGGTTACGGCAAATTTGACGTAAACCACACGATATTGTATATTTGTGAATAAATAGATTGAAATGGATCTGAACAAATATATACCCGAAATAAGAATTTTATGCAGGCAGAATAAAGTCAGGACACTCTATGTTTTTGGATCTGTATTAACAAACAAATTCAAAGAAAGCAGTGATATAGATTTTATAGTCGATATTGATTCTGATGATCCGCTGGAATATGCGGATAATTATTTCAATTTAAAATTTGCACTTGAAGATATATTTAAAAGACAGATTGACCTGCTGGAAAATAAAACCATAAAAAATCAATATCTCAGGGAGAGCATTGACAAGTCAAAATCATTTATTTATGGATCCTGATGTAAGAATATGGTTAAAAGATATTGAATTATCCATAAAGGAAATTCACGACTTTCTTTCTTCAATCGGCTCTTATTCGGATTTTCAAAATGATCTGAAGACACGCAAGGCCGTTGAAAGGAATATTGAGATCATAGGTGAGGCAATGAATCGGATCAGGGAAGTCGAGCCCGATATCCATATAACTGATTCCAGAAAGATTGCAGATACACGAAACAGAATTATTCATGGGTATGATTCAGTGTCTCCTGATATTATATGGCTTATAATAAAGCGTGATTTGTCTGTTCTGGAACAAGAAGTCCATAAACTTCTTCAATAGAAATCATTTTTATTAGTGCGTCTCCCTCCAACCCCCTCATTTCAACATAAACACTTATATTTGATTAATAAATTATGCAGTCTCATTAGACCATCTCAGAGCTCCGTAGGTGCGGGATGTTTTTAGGCAATCCGTGACCTTCATGAACCGTCATTCCGAGTGCCTTCTGATCCGGATACAAAGCAGCCAAAAGGGCACCGTCATTCCGAGACCCGCCTTAGCGGGGCGAAGGAACCCCGTCCCCCGAAACAAATGCTGCCTGGAAGACTTCAGTGAAGGTGGGAACCCTATTTCAAAAGCCCGTCACCCTGACCACATTCCGACGGTAAAACGGACATCTTTATATTCATCCGGAACGAGAGCAAGCACTCCCACTCTTTTTTCAAAGCCGATACGGAACAATCCGAAGATATCTTCCAACAAATGAGGTTCAATTAATCGAAAAAATTCACGAAAATTTATCGATAAACGATAACCAGGTTATTGATATTCGACAATTTATTTACCCAAAACGATATGATTTTCAGGCATTAGTGCCATGTTTTCAGGCAAGTCAGGCTGTGCTTGTAAACAGTGATTTAATTTTGACATGTACTTCAATCTGCCTAAATTTATCTCATTGAAAAATACTCTGCTAATAAAGGATGATATGAATATGAAATTTAAATGCCTGATCATTGTTGCTTTTCTCATGTCCGGATGCCATAATCCGGGAAGGGAAACACCTGTTTCTGAAGGTAATGAAGCCTGGACGCTTTCCGGTTTTATAAAGGTTGATTCCATCAATCCCATCCTTGATCCATCGGCCGCACAGGTTTTTAGTTGTCCCGTATCAGGGAAAGCCGTGAAATGGGAGGAACGGAATGTTCTTAATCCTTCTGCAGTGGTCAGGGACGGGAAGGTGTATATGATTTACAGGGCCCAGGATGAAGCCATGACTTCAAGGCTCGGACTTGCTGTCAGTGATGACGGCCTGCATTTCACCAAGGAGCCGGCTCCGGTATTTTATCCCGCCAGCGATAACATGACTGCCTATGAATGGCCCGGAGGGGTTGAGGATCCGCGGATAGTGGAAAGTGAGGACGGAACCTATATACTCACCTACACTTCGTACGATGGGAAGACGGCCCGGCTGTGCCTGGCGAGTTCGAAAGACCTCCGGAACTGGGAAAAGCACGGACTGGTGCTGGGAGAAGGGAAATACAAGGATACCTGGTCGAAATCGGGTGCTATTGTTTCGAGGCTGGAAAGCGGAAGAATAATTGCCACCAGGATAAACGGCCTTTACTGGATGTATTTCGGCGACACCGATCTTTTTATGGCGACATCCGATGACCTTATCCACTGGAAAGCTGTTGAGAACAGTGAAAACGGCAGGATGATATCAGTCCTGCATCCCAGGCCAGGCTACTTCGACAGCAGACTTGTGGAACCCGGACCGTATGCACTGGTGAGGGATAAGGGAGTACTTCTTATATACAATGCGAGTAACGCTTCCGGCAACAACGACCCCGGCCTTCCCAGGTTCACATATGCTGCCGGCCAGGCTTTATTCGACCCGGAAAGACCCTACAAGCTTACGGGCAGGACCGACGATTATTTTATTTTTCCCGATAAACCCTATGAACTGACGGGAGAAGTGAACAACGTCTGCTTTGTTGAGGGAATGGTTTACTTCAGGGATAAGTGGTTTCTCTACTATGGTACTGCCGATTCGAGAATTGCAGTGGCGGTGAGGGAAGGAAAATAATGAAACTCCATGGATTGTG
Organism: Bacteroidales bacterium; assembly: GCA_049294075.1. Classification (GTDB taxonomy): domain Bacteria; phylum Bacteroidota; class Bacteroidia; order Bacteroidales; family VadinHA17; genus LD21. The sequence continues at coordinate 3,877 of JBAQCK010000029.1, forward strand.
CGGGCTGTTCATTCTGGCTCGGATTTTGCAGTCCGGAATTCAGACACTTAATGGTCAGACGATATAATCCCTACACTATTTTAGGGATTGTTTCCCATTGTGCTGTTTTTTTGCGATCTTTGATATATATTAATAAAATTGTGACATCCAGGAGATACCAAACATTAATCAACTATAAATTTGATGAAATGAAAAAACTGAATATTCCGGTAGTTTTTACGCTGTTCACCGCGATGCTTCTGCTGGTGATATCATGTGCGATAAATCCTGTAACCGGCAAAAAGCAGATAATGCTTATGTCGGAAGAGCAGGAAGTCGCACTTGGCATGTCATATGATCCACAGGTTCTTTCAACATTTGGAGTTTACAACGATAACAATCTGCAGAATTTTGTTCAGAGAAAAGGCACCGAGATGGGAAAGATCTCGCATCGCCCGAATCTTGAGTACCACGTCAAGGTTGTTGATTCTCCGGTTGTCAACGCTTTTGCCGTTCCGGGAGGGTATATTTACCTCACACGCGGCATTCTTGCTCAGCTTAACAGTGAGGCTGAGCTTATGGGTGTTCTTGCCCATGAAATGGGTCACATAACTGCCCGTCATACGGTTGCAACCCAGAGCAAGCAGCAGATGGCCCAGCTGCTTTTAATCGGAGGGATGATTGCCTCCGAGAAGTTTGCACAGTATGCCCAGTATGCAATGCAGGGACTTGAATTGCTGTTCCTCAGCTTCAGCCGCGACGACGAGAGGCAGGCTGATGCTTTGGGAGTTGAATATTCGTCAAAGCTTGGTTATGATGCCCATAAGATGGCCGACTTCTTCAAGGTTTTAAATAAGATGAGCCTGGCCGAAAGTGAAGGTGGCATTCCAACATTCCTTTCAACACATCCCGATCCGGGCGACAGGTACAATGATGTTAACAAACAGGCCTCACAATGGCAGACCCAGCTGAATCTGGGGACCTACAAGGTAAATGAGGACCCGTATCTGCAGATGGTCAATGGCATAATCTACGGGGAGGATCCCAAACAGGGCTATATTGAGAATAACGTGTTCTATCATCCCGGGCTGAAATTCAAGTTCGGATATCCCATGGGCTGGACCCTCGAAAACAGCCCCCTTCAGGTCACTGTCACACCTCCTGACGGCAAGGCTCTGATGCTTTTCATGCTTTCAGATCAGAAGACTCTTGAGGCATCCGTTGACTCAACACTTGCAAGGTACGGGCTGACTCCCCAGGGAAGCAAGAGGACCACGGTTAACGGATTGCCGGCAATCGTGACACAGGCTAAACAGGTTCAGCAGGACCAGTCGACCGGTGCCACGGCGACGAACCTTGTTCTTTCATATTTTATCAGCCATGGAGGTTTAATTTATATTTTCCACGGGGTATCGACCGAGGCTGATTTCAACACTTATGCCACCACCATGAACACGGCCATGACCACGTTTTCGAATCTGACCGATGCTTCTAAAATCAATGTGAAACCGAAGAGAATAAATGTGGTTAAAGTTGCCAGGGCCGGTACACTGGCTGATGCATTTACATATTTCAGGGTACCACAAGCCGAACAGGCTCATCTGGCACTTCTCAATGACCTGGAGCTCACTGATAAGGTTGCGGTCGGAAAATTATTAAAAATAGTTGGACAATAACAGCTGTTTTTTGTGCTCCCCTAATAGGCAGGAAGTTTATATCCGTTGTGATAAACAGGAGTGATCAATGCATTGGCAGTTTGTGTCCCGAACGACTGAGTGGCGTCATTCCAGCTCACCTTCTCACCAGTGCGGTATGCAATATTACCCATCTGTGCCACCAGGGCCACATTCCTTCCAATGTCAAGACTTGCATTCAGTTTTTCGGGAGTATTGTTCCTGAGGCAGTCGAGGAAGTTTCTGGTGTGGAGGTCAAGGCCGTTTCCAACATTTTTCTGTACAGGCACTGCTTCAATCTTCTGTTTTTCGGGAACAACTTCCCATCCGTTGCGGTCGAGGACGAGGGTTCCGTTCTCTCCTATGTACGACATTCCGTGAGGCCTTTTCCAGTTGCCAAGTCCTATACCGATTGTATGTTCCCAGATCATGGTGAAGTCGTTGAAGTCGTATACGGCAGTCATGGTATCGGGAGTTACCATATCATCCTCGGGGAAGGCGTATTTTCCGCCAATTGCCATCACTGATGAAGGAATTGACTTGCCCATTCCATAGAGTATGTAATCGATCAGGTGGACACCCCAGTCGGTCATCAGTCCGTTTCCATACTCCCAATACCATCTCCAGGTGAAATGAAAGCGGTTCATGTTGAACGGTCTTAAGGGGGCAGGGCCGAGCCAGGTTTCATAGTCGACACCTGCAGGAACCGGTTCGTCGGCTACTTTGGGAACGGCGCCTTTCCAGTCAACATACGACCATGCCTTGCAGGTGCGTATCCTGCCAAGCTTGCCTGATTTCAGGTAATTAATTGCATCAACGAAATGGGGCTGGCTTCTCTGCCACTGTCCGACCTGAACCATCTTCCCGTGTTTCCGTGCGGCATTCCTCATGATGTTTATCTCGGCGATGGAATTGCCCATTGGTTTTTCGACATATATATGCTTTCCTGCTTCCTGCGCATGGACAAACTGAAGACAATGCCAGTGATCGGGAGTGCCTATGATAACCAGATCAATATCTTTGTCATCCAGCATCTTGCGGTAATCAGAGTAATGCTTCGGAGCAGCAAAGCCAAGTTTTTCAATATCGGCTGTGCGACTTGTGAGGAGGTTTTTATCGATGTCGCACAACGCGACACACTCGACCTCGGGATTCTTCAGGAATGATGCCAGGTTGCTGTAGCCCTGGCTCCTGACTCCAATAAGTCCGACCTGGATCTTATCGTTCGGACCAGCCTTTCTTTTTCTTGCTTCAGCCAGCAAATCAACCGGAAGCACCGACCCGGCAGCAATAACAGATGCTGTTTTTAAAAAGTCCCTGCGTGATGAATTCATATTTTACTCCTTTTTTGAGATTGTTCGGCAATTTAATATTTTCCTTAATTAAGATCAAATTCTTTCTGCATCTTTGTGCAATCATTCCAATATTAGCATGTCCGTTTCATGGCTACAGGAAATTCCGGCAACAATCAGGCCAAACAAGTGCATCATTTAAAATTCCGGCAATGAACCCCACATGTTATCCTAACACAAACACGAATAAATATTATTACCCCGACATGTGGGCTCCATCATACCATTAAAATCAAAATTTTATTATGATGAAAAAACTAAAGCTTCTTTTAATCGCTGTAATTTCATTTTTTATTTTTATAAATGCTGAAGCTCAGATTACTTCGCTTTCAGAACCAATCCCTCCCGATCAGGCCATAAGAATCGGGAAGCTCGACAACGGGCTTACATATTACATAAAAAGAAACAGCAAGCCTGAGCAAAGGATTGAGCTCAGGCTGGTTGTCAACGCCGGTTCAATATGCGAGACGGACGGTCAGCAGGGACTGGCCCATTTTATGGAGCACATGTGTTTCAACGGTACCAGGAACTTCCCCAGCAACAAGATAATACAGATGCTTGAGGAGATGGGTGTCCGGTTTGGTTCGGAGATCAACGCTTATACCGGATTTGATGAAACCGTTTATATGATGAAGATACCCTCCGATAAGGAAGAGTGGATTGACAGGGGCTTTCAGGTGCTTGAGGACTGGGCTCACCAGGTTAGTCTTGATGAAAAGGAGATCGACAAGGAGAGGGGTGTAATTATTGAGGAATGGAGAATGGGACTTGGCGCTGATGACCGTATGCAATCAAAGTATATTCCAGTTCTTTTCAAAGGTTCAAGATATGCAGAAAGGCTGCCCATCGGAAAGGTTGAGGTGATAAAAAGCTTCCCTTACGATACGCTAAGGGCATTTTACGAAACATGGTACAGGCCCGACCTGATGGCTGTGGTGGTGGTTGGAGATATTGATCCTGAAGCGGCCGAAACCAGGGTAAAGGAGTATTTCGGAAGGATACCCAGGGCAAAGACACCCGGGCCGAGGGTGGAGTATCCGGTACCCGGAAATGAGGAACCGCTTGTCAGCGTGGTTACTGACAGGGAGGCAACAGGCAGCGCCATTCAGGTCATGTTCAAGCATCCGGCTGCAAGTTCCGTTACCTATGGTGACTACAGGAACTCGCTGTACAGAGTGATTTTTACTTCAATATTGAATAAGAGGTTAATGGAGATCACCCGGAAGCCTGGCGCCCCTTTTCTGATGAGCGGATCGGAATATGGTTCGTTTATTGGCCGTTCGATCGATGTGTACGGATTATTTGCAGCAGCCAAGGAGAACAAGATTGAGGAGAGCCTCGAAGTTATTATGACCGAAAATGAGAGAGTAAGCAGGTTCGGGTTCACTGCAACCGAGCTGGAAAGGGAGAAGAAAGATATCTATACTATCTATGAAAACCGGGCGATGGAGGCTGACAAAACAGAGTCGGGAACATTTGCCGATGAATTCATAAGGAATTACCTGACGCGTGAATCCATTCCGGGTTACCTTAAAGAATTAGAACTGGTGAAGGAGTTGCTTCCCGGCATAACGCTTGATGAGCTTAATGAAACCGGACGAAAGTGGACAACGGAAAACAACATGCTTGTGCTGGTCACCGCTCAGGAGAAGGAAGGTATTAGTGTACCGTCGGAAAAAACAGTGACAGACATAATAAGATCAGTAAGTTCGAAGGAAATTGAACCCTATGTGGATGAGGTGGCTGATGTTCCCCTGATTGAAGAAATGCCGTTACCGTCGGAAGTTACCGGCAGGGTTGAGAATACTGTTTTCGGATTCACTGAACTGACTTTCGGAAATGGAGTCCGGATGATTCTGAAGCCCACAGAATTCCAGAATGACCAGATCCTTCTTTCATCCACAAGCCCGGGCGGAACGTCGCTCTATCCGGATAATGATATAATGTCGGCAATGCTGGCTTCGACTGTTGTCACCCAAAGCGGAGTGGGGTCGTACGATTATATGGGCTTGCAGAAAAAGCTGTCGGGAAATACAGCGAAACTCACACCATTCATTAATGAATTGAGGGAGGGAGTAAACGGAAGTTGTTCCCCGAAGGACCTGGAAACCATGCTTCAACTTAATTATCTTTATTTTACCGCTATCCGGAGGGATGAGGACGCGTTCAGTTCCTATGTTTCGAGGATGAGGAACATGATCAGGCCGATGAGGGCTAATCCCCAGATTATCTTTACCGATACCCTCACAAAGATTGTTACGATGAATTCCCCGAGGGAGATAGCTGTTCCGACTGAGGCCCAGCTCGATCAGGTAAACCTCGACCGGATAATCGGGATTTACAGGGACCGTTTTTCCGATGCCGGTGATTTCACTTACGTGATGGTAGGAAATTTTAACACTGATGAAGTAATACCATTGCTGGCGAAGTATATCGGCGGGCTTCCATCGACCGGAAGGAAGGAGACATGGCGGGATGTAACGCCTGAGTTCCCCGGCGGCCGTGTAATAGTTGACGTACCCAGGAATTCGGAACCGCAGAGCCTGGTGGCGATGGTGTGGAACGGCGACTTTAAATGGAAAGATAAGGAACGCCAGGGTTTTTCAATTATGACTGACCTGATGTCGATAAAGCTTAGGGAAGCGATGCGCGAGGAGCAGAGCGGTGTTTACGGGATCAGTTTTGAAGGCAGCCCCTCGAAGTTTCCCACGCCGGAATATACTGTGACTTCAAGCTGGGGATGTCATCCCGACAGCATATCGATGCTAACCCAAACAGTCCTCTCGGAGATTGAAAAGCTAAGGAAGTATGGTCCGGCGGTGGAAGACCTGAACAAGGTTAAGGAAACACTTATAAGGGCAAGGGAAACAGCCATGAAAGAAAACAGTTTCTGGCTTTCGGTTCTTCAGAGTCACTACATGTATGGCACAAGGCTGCTTACACTCGATGAATACAGGAATTTTGTGAGCTCTTTCACTTCCAGGGATATCAGGAAGATTGCACTTAGGTATCTGGATACCCGGAACTATGTGAAGGTGGCTTTGCTGCCTGCTCCCGGGGTGGCCGGAACCAATCCCTGAAACCGTGAAAACCGGCAAATGCCGGCTGCAGTATTTGATGTCCGTGGATCAGGCGATATCAGAACAATCCGTGTAACTCCGCGTTGATCTTGTCGATGACTTCGCTCAGGTGATCGTTATTATTCGGGAAGTTGTAATGATCGGCTTCAATGATAAGCATTTTTCCCAGCTTGTACGACTGAATCCATGCCTCATATCTTTCGTTAAGTCTTTTGAGGTAATCGAGCCGGATTGAGCTTTCATATTCCCGGCCCCTTTTCTGGATCTGGTTTACAAGTGTCGGCACTGAAGCCCTGAGGTAAAGGATAAGATCGGGCGGCTGGATGAGGGAGCTCATCAGGTTGAAGAGAGCAGTGTAATTATCAAAGTCACGGGTCGACATCAGTCCCATTGAATGAAGGTTGGGTGCGAAAATGTAGGCATCCTCGTAGATGGTTCTGTCCTGGACAATATTCTCGTCGGTTTTTCTTATCTGAATGATCTGGTTGAACCGGGAATTAAGAAAGTAGATCTGCAGGTTGAACGACCATCTCTGCATGTCCTCATAGAAATCGTTGAGATAGGGATTATCATCAACATCTTCATAATGAGGAGTCCATCCGTAATGTTTGGCAAGAAGTCCTGCCAGTGTGGTTTTTCCTGATCCTATGTTGCCTGCTATTGCTATATGCATTTTCCGGGTTATTACTTTTCAGCCTCTAAAATACTAAAAATCCATAAAGTTCCTCAATAAATTCACGGGTGTTTGAGAGTCTGGGCACTTTGTTTTGTCCGCCTAGTTTGTTATGCGATCTGAGCCATCTGGTGAACGTTCCCTGTGGGACGCTTCTGACAAGAGGCATTACAAGGTTGATGTCCTTGTGCCGTTTGGCCTCGTAGTCGGAATTGACCGATTTGAGGGTTTCATCGAGGATACGGGTGAATTTTTCAAGGTCATCGGGTTCCTTCTCGAATTCGATGAGCCATTCGTGGGATCCCCTCGACAATTCACCCATGTAAACCGGTCCGGCGGTATATTCAAGGATAGAGGCGCCGGTACCCAGGCACGCTGCCTCGAGAGCTTTTTCGGCGTTTTCGGCTATCAGTTCCTCGCCGAAGGCATTTATAAAATGCCTGGTTCTGCCGGTAATTCGGAACCTGTATGGATTGGTATCGGTAAACACTATCGTATCGCCAATGAGATATCTCCACAGACCGCCGTTTGTAGAGATCACCATGGCATAATTTATATTTTTCTGCACTTCTCCGAGAGTCAGTGCCGGCGGTGAATCTGATCCGACTTTTCCTGCCGGTATGAATTCATAGAAGATACCGTAATCGAGCATCAGGAGCATGTCGTTTCTTGCCGGATCGTCCTGGATTCCGAAGAAACCTTCAGAAGCGTTATAAGTTTCTATGTAGTGCATCTGATCGCCCGGTATCAGTTTCCTGTAGATTTCATGGTATGGGGTGAAGCTGATTCCGCCGTGAAAAAAGACCTCAAGGTTTGGCCAGACATCCAGCAGGTTCGACTTGCCCGTATATGCGAGCACGCTTTTTATTAGTGTCAGGTACCATGAGGGGACCCCTGAGAAACTTGTCACGTTCTGCTTTGAGGCAATTTTTGTTATAAGTCCGAGCTTTTCTTCGAAATCCTCAATAAGTGCGGTTGCCCGGTCGGGAGTCCTGATCAGTTCAATATAAAATGGTGTATTGCTTAATAGAATCGCAGACAGATCACCCGACACTGAATTGTTCCCGAGCTGATTTATCCTGGAACTTCCGCCAAGGGTTAGGGCTTTGCCGCTGAACATACGGGTAGAGGGATAGTTCGAACAGTAGATAGCGAGAATATCCCTTGCAGCCTGGTAATGACATTTATAAAGTGATTCCCTGCTGACAGGAATGAACTTGCTTTTGCTTGATGTTGTTCCCGACGATTTGGCAAACCATCTGTAACTTCCGGGCCAGGTCAGATCGCTTTCGCCTGCGCGCAGCCTTTCAATTAACGGATAATAGTCATCATATGATCTGACAGGTACGCGCCCATTGAAATCGGCCGCGGTCCGTATCGATGAAAAACCATACTGTCGCCCCCATTTAGTTGAAGCGGCCGCGGCAAGTATCTCTGAAAGAACTTTTTGCTGAATCCCGACCGGATTTATTCTGAACTGATCTATCTGATTCAGGCGGTTGGCGTACAAACGCCTGATTATTGAAGGGATGACGGGCATTGGCTACAGGACCTGTTAACGGGTTAAAGATAGAGAAAAGATTTCCATTGAAATGTCTGCGATCAGCCGAAAATTTCCCTCAGTAAAGCTATTGAGTTCACTCTCCTCAGTCCCGGAAGATGGATGCCGTAATACTTTATTATGGTCTCAAGCACCTCATTTCTGAGCTGACCTGTCATCGGGATCCTTGTCATTTCGTCGAACGAGACGCTGAAGAAACTAGCCAGTATTTCTGCTATGCGGGGTTCGCAGTATTCCGGATGAGTGGGCGGAAGGTGCAGGAAATTGCCATTCCGGAGGTCAAAATATTTTTTTGAGGGATCATCCCTTCTCCCGGGTTCAATTCCCAGGTAGCCGGTGAGTCCTAAAAGGAAAGCAATGTGAAAATTTGAATATCCCTTATCGCACTCATCAAGATATCTGATGGAATTCTCGAGGTAGTCAAAAAGTTCATGATTAGGGCTCTCCTCCCTGAGTACCGATGCAAGAATCTCCGACAGGAATATAGCAATGCAACTCTTCCTGACGTCGGCGTATATCTGTGCAGGCGAGTGGGCGACAGAAAAATCCTTTAGCAACTGAACCTCCCGCGATTCCTTGTAATAGATCACCAGGTCGAGGATGAACATTGGCTGAAACAGGGCATTATGTCTTCCCGACTTCCGGCTCCGCATTCCTTTGATCAGCACAGTCTGGCGCCCGAAATCACGGGTGTAGAACTGTACTATGACTCCCGAATCGGTATACTTTACCTGGCGAAGTATAATTCCTTTTGTCTTTTGAAGCATCGCGGCCTATAGTTGGCTCAAATTTAAAATTATTATATTTACCTGTCAATCATATCACCATGATATCATCGGGTAATGAGGAGCTGGTAAAGCGCGTGGCGAAGCTTGCAAGGCAAAACCAGGAGCTGGAGGAAAGGATTAAGAAGCTGGAGAAGGAGAATGAAAGGCTGGCCGAACAAAATGAGAAATACAGGGCAGCAAATCAGGAAGTTCAGCCGGCAGCCGAAGGTTCGCTCAAGTTCAATATGGCTACCATACTGTTTGCCGACGTGCAAAGACTGGAAAAGACCTATGAGGGGATCAACCCGGCAGAGGTCATGGATGAACTGGATGAAATATTCTTTGAGTTCGGATCAATAGCAGCAAGGTACAAGATAGAGAGGATCAAGACGATCGGTGACACATTCATGTGTGCCGGCGGTATCCCTGTAAAAAATATAACAAACCCTGTGGATGTGGTGATGGCCGCCATGGAGATGCGGAATTTTCTCGACAGATTTGAAGGAGAAAAGAGGGGAGGAGAGAAAAGAATGTGGGACATCAGGATCGGGATTCATACCGGTCCGGTCACGGCCGCTGTTTCAGGCAGGAAAAAGGTCAGTTATGATATAAAGGGAGATACGGTTCACAATGCAAGCAGGCTGGAGTCTCTTTCAGAACACGGGTCAATACTGATTTCGGTGATGACCTATGAGCTGGTGAAAGAATTCTTTGACTGTGAGTATTTTGGAAGACTTCCGGTGAAATACAAGGGCGATCTCCTTGTCTACAGGGTTAAGGGACTAAAGCCTGAGTTTTCCATAGACGGCCAGGGTATTTTGCCTAACGGGTCATTTAAAATCAAGTTTGGACTGATCCAGCTCACCGACCTGCAGGAGATGATTCTGGATAAGCTTGAAAAGGAACTTCCCGATTTTGTGTTTTATCATAATGTAAAGCATACGGTTGATGTCGTGACCGAGGTTGAACTTATCGGCTGGGCTGAAGGCTGCACCGACGAGGAGATACTCCTGCTAAAGACGGCAGCGCTGTTTCACGACACCGGAATAACCGTTTCATTCGATGAGCATGAGTTGCGCGGGACCGAGTACGCGAGGAAGGTTCTTCCTGATTATGGTTACACGCCGGAACAGATAGAAAAGATTTGTTCGATTATCATGGCGACCAGGCTGCCACCCAAGCCTGCCGGCCTTCTCGAGGAGATTATCTGCGACTCGGATCTCGACTACCTTGGGCGAAGCGATTTTATTCCCGTTTCAAATACTCTTTTCGAGGAGCTTAAGGCTCAGAACAAGATGAAGGACCTGAATGAATGGAACAAGCTGCAGGTGAAATTCATTTCGGGACATCAGTATTTCACCAAAACGGCAAGGAGCCTCAGGGAGGTAAACAAAAAGCTTCAGATAGAAAGGATAAAAAGTCTGATCAAGGATTGATCATTTGGATATGACCATAATCCTCGTGATGCACGACTCAGAACCGTCACCTGCAGCGCAAAAGACAAGATAAACACCCGATTTCACCCTTCGGCCATTATAAGTTGACAAGTCCCAGGTTGCCTGTCCCCCTTCGGATGTTGTCTCACTTACGAGGTTGCCGCTTATATCGGTTATCCTGACTTCTGTATCCCTCACCAGCCCGGTTATGGTTACATTTCCTGTAAAGTCTTCCCGTACGGGATTCGGGAAGGAATATACGTTGCTGAAGGATTCATTCCCGGACGTGGCATTTTCCCTGATTGAAAGAGTTCCTGCGGAAGTTCCGAACCAAACCTCTCCGGACAGCTGGTTAATAGCGACGGCCGCGATCGAATCGGAGAACATAGGGCTATTGGAAGTGTTATAGTTCTTCAGAAGGGTTGTGCCGTCGGCCGAAAGAAGGTAGGCCCCGGAGCTCAGGGTTCCCAGCCATTTCCTGTTTGCACCGTCAACGGCTATTGCAGTTATAGTCTCCGTGCCGAGCATATAGTCAGCCAGGCCCGATCCGTCATTCCTCGGAACCTTTATCCCGGAGCTCCTGACGTCGCCGTCAAAAACACCTTCCGGGTTATGATAGATCACCGGTCCCTGGCCGGTGCCCACCCAGATGCTTCCATCGAGGTCCTCAGCAAGCGAAAAGGCTGAATTAATTGTCCTGTTATCGCTGTCGGTGATTGTAAGCTTCCTTGTTTTATCATCTGTGAAAATACCGGGCGTGCCGTTGTCATCAATTATGAATAATCCATATCCGCCGGGGAGTATAATCCAAAGCTGACCTGAGGATGTTGCAACAAGATCTCCTGCAAGCGGGGCGTTAATGTTTGCAGGATAGGTTTCCCATGTCCCGTCGGATTTGAGCACTTTGATTTTAGCCGTGGCGTCAGGCTGGGTGATCCAGAGGTTCCCGGTCTTGTCCGGGGCAAGCCCCAGGACTCTTGTTTCTCCTGAAGTACCCGATTCCTGAAGGGGTGAATTTGATGAGTCGAATTGCTTTACCAGGATATTGTTCTCATACAAGAACAATCCACCTCCCAATGATGAAACGAAGTACCTTGAAGGATTTGTGGGATCGATAACGGCCCTCATGGCATCGGTGTGAGATCCGGATACTATATTTACAAACTTCCGGCCGTCATGAACCGAGACCATGTAAGGCAGCTTTAAACCGTTCCAGGAGCCTGTGGTTCCTCCGGCACAAATTATGGTTCTTCCTCCTTCCGAAGTAATGCCTGCCACCTTATCGGAGGCAGGTCCGGAAACCGGCAGACCTGTAAAACCTGTCATGTTTTTACCCTGGATCGTCCCATGGGTTCTGTCAGCTATCCAGATGTCGTTTCCCAAAATTAAGGCCTGGCAGATATCAGGTTGTCCCCAGCCATAGGATGAGATTTCCTTTTTGAGTGTTCCCTGTGAACTGTAGTATCTTAACGATCCGGATGAAGAAATTGAAAACCCGTCCGGAGCAGGATCAAAGGATCTGTTTATTGTTCCGGGGGATTGTGAAAAGACAGATACGCCTTTGCTTATGGCATATACAATATCATCCCCGGATTCTCCGGGCATGTTGCAGTACAGTGTTTCGCCGGCAAATATCACATGGTTACACCTTGCTTCCGGCATTCCCTGTACCCTTTCCCAGTTGCCCGGATAAGAAAGTCCCTGATTCTGAAGATCGGCCTGCCACAGACCGTTTGCAGTAGCGGCATAAACCATTCCGTTTCCGAAAGCAAGGTCGAAAACCTCATTATCGCCGGATTCCTGACCAGGTTTCCAGGTATCACGGATCTCCTTTCTGACAATATCGGCAATTATGATTCCATAGCCTGAGGCGAGATAAGCATAATTGTCCCTTGTTCTTATCCTGTTGATCTTCTTTTGTCCATACGGGAACCTGTTTCGGATATCCGGGATATTTTCAATGCTGCTTTCTCTGACCAGATCAATATTCAGGCTTGTGTACGCTATTATCAGAGTGCTGTTTGTCTCCGACCAGCCTGTTGAGGCAATTCCTGTTTCAGAAAGACCGTTCACGGGAGACAGCTTCCGGATTTCATTCATTCCGGCTTCATAAACCAGTATAGAAGCTCCTGTTGAGGAGTAGATAATATCTGCATTACCTGAAATGCCGGCAGCAGTATTGTAGTTGAGATGGTCGGTCCAGGAGCCGACCGGTGTCTGGCCCTTAAGGGTGAACAGGATGAAAGCAGATACTGTTATGGATAACAGTTTTTTCATCTGTCAGGTGGTCGGGGTTGACTTATCCGTTTCATTTTCCCTGTTGTAAGCGGAAAGGAATGATTTCAGTTTTGCAAAGGCTCTGGCGCGATGGGAGATAAGGTTCTTTTCATCAAGGTCCATCTCGGCAAAGGTTAATTGGCTTCCATCCGGCACAAATACCGGATCATATCCGAATCCCATTCTGCCTCTTCTTTCACTGATGATATTTCCGTTTACGGTTCCTTCGAAAAGAAACTCCTTTCCATCGAGGATAAGGGCGATGACTGTCCTGAACCTGGCTTTGCGGTTAGTCTTGTTTCCGATAAGTGAAAGCAGTTTGTCGATATTGGCATCCGAATCCTTGTCAGCGCCTGCAAATCGCGCGGAGTGGACTCCCGGATCTCCATTCAGGGCTTCTGTTTCAAGACCCGTATCATCGGCAAAGACATTCATACCGGTGGCATTGTGGATGAAGCGTGCCTTATGGAGTGCATTCCCTTCGAGAGTCGGTTCGTCCTCGGGAATATCCTCCTCCATTTTTATGTCGCTGAGACTTAAAAGTTTAAAGCTGTCCCCCAGGACATTATTGATTTCCCTTATCTTGTGCAGGTTATTCGATGCAAATACGATCTCCATCCGGCCAGTGATTTTCAGGGCGAATTTAATAAATAAAAGTGCCGAAAGTTTTGGAATGTTACAATGGAGCATAAAGTTTGGCGTTAATAAAGTTTAATGATAAATTTGAAAAGGTTTAGTTAGAATTATAAGTAGATGCTGTTAATGAAGAAGTTGTGCCTTTCAATGTATCTGATGGCTGTTGCAGCGCTACTTTCCGTCCCATCCCATGCCGGTTCGGGTGATCCGGCCGGCCTCACGCTCAGGCTTCCTGTAATAATAGCCGTAGTTGTTATACTGCTTATAGCCCAGTATCTTTTTTACCGGCTTCTCGAACGAAAGTTCAGAAGGAGGCAGGAGGAGCTTGAGCTGATAATCACCAAGAAAAATGATGACCTGATCAAAATAAATGAAAGGACCGAAGCGCTTCTTGCGAATGTACTTCCGAAGGACACGGCTGATGAGATAATGGCCAAGGGTAAGGCCACAAAAACCAAGTATAATTTTGTAACCGTATTATTCTCAGATATTCAGGGTTTTACGCAGATTGCCGAAGAGATGAATCCGGAGGTACTGATAGATGAGCTTGATAAGTTCTTTTTCCACTTTGATTCGGTAGTTGAAAAGTACAGGATCGAAAAGATAAAAACCATCGGGGATGCCTATATGTGTGCAGGAGGTATACCCGAAAAGAACAGGACCAATCCGGTTGAAGTTACCCTGGCTGCACTTGAGATGCAGGATTACATGCATAGGCTTAAGGAAGAATCGCTGGTCAGAGGGATAAAATACTGGGACATCAGGATTGGCATTCATACCGGCAACGTTATTGCCGGTGTTGTAGGTCACAAGAAGCTGTCGTATGATATCTGGGGTGACACGGTAAACATCGCCAGCCGTATGGAGTCATCGGGCGAGGGGGGCAGGATAAACATCTCGGGTGTCACCTATGAGTTTGTAAAGGATTTTTTTGAATGTGAATACAGGGGCAGGATGCCTGTAAAGTACAAGGGTGAGCTGGAAATGTATTTCGTAAAGGGAATACGACCCGAGCTCAGGGATGAGAACGGATTGCCCAACGAGAAGTTTCGTTTCATGGTTCAGATGATGAAGCTCCAGGATGTCGAGGAGAAGGTCAGCAGGTTGTTCCTGGAGGAAGCTCATCCAAGCCTTTATTTCCACAATGCACAATATGCTGTAGGTGTCGCGGCCCAGGCCGAGCTGCTGGCCATTGCCGAAGGAATACAACCCGAGCAATATGTTCCCTTAAAGCTTGCTTCAGTTTTTCTGACAACAGGTTATCTGAGGGAATATGAAAATCCGGCCGGGGCATCCTGCGCTATCATGGAGGAGATGCTTCAGGGCTTCGGATTGGATGAAATTTTTATCAGTCAGGCCAGGGAACTCATTATCAACTCATTCGAAGATAGATATGAATCAGGTTCTGACATGATCATGCATGATGCAAGGTATGACTACCTGGGGAGGGTCGATTTCATAAAAATGAGCGGTAAACTTTTAAGGGAGAGGAACGAGCATGGTATAAGCACCGGAGCCGTTCAGTGGAGAGAAATGCAGGAAAAGTTTCTCCCCGACCACGATTTTCTTACAAATACCGGTAAACTCTTAAGGAGTGTTTCAATCGAAGAGCAGATTGCCCGGCTCAGGGAAAAGGCATATTAAGGGGAGAAATCATGTGAAGATTGGTTATAAAAATGTACTTTTACCGGGAATTTTAAAAATGAATATTATGGAGAGTCCCGACTGGAAAAATCTGCCTTTCGGTTACATGAAAACCGATTATAACATCCGTTGTTTTTACAAGGACGGTAAATGGGGTGACCTTGAAGTATCCAAGTCGGATCATATTGATGTTCATATTGCTGCCACGGGACTTCATTACGGGCAGGAGTCTTTTGAGGGGCTGAAGGCCTATATGGGCAAGGATGGAAAAATCAGGTTGTTCCGCTGGGAGGAAAATGCAAAAAGGTTTGCCTTTTCGGCCGATGGTATAATGATGGCCCGGTTGCCGGTTGAAAAGTTCAGGGAAGCAGTTTTCAGAGTTGTTCAGCTTAACAAAAGATTTATTCCTCCCTATGGCTCAGGCGCCTCACTGTATATCAGGCCCCTTTTGTTTGGAAGCGGTGCAGAAGTTGGCGTTAAACCGGCTTCAGAGTATACATTCATTGTTTTCGTAACTCCTGTGGGTCCTTATTTCAAGGGAGGGATCAAACCTGTGAGCATGCTGATATGCAGGGATTTTGACAGGGCAGCACCCAAGGGAACGGGCATTTTCAAGGTAGGAGGCAATTATGCGGCCAGTCTGAGGGCAGGAATGGCTGCAAAGCAAGGTGGTTATGCAAGTTCCATCTTTCTTGATGCCAAAAGGAAGAAGTACATTGATGAATGCGGCCCGGCCAACTTCTTCGGAATAAAGGACAATACATATATTACACCGAAATCTGAATCAATACTGAGATCAATAACCAACATGAGTCTGATTGAAGTGGCCGCTTCTCTCGGGATCTTAACCCGGAGGAGAAGAGTGCCGGTTGAGGAACTGGCTGAGTTTTCCGAGGCGGGTGCATGCGGTACAGCAGCCGTTATAAGTCCCATTGCAAAGATTGTGGATCCGGACAGGAACAAGGTCTATGAATATTGCAGGGACGGGAAACCCGGACCGGTTACCATGAAGCTTTACACCAAGCTGGTGGGTATCCAGTACGGTGATGTTGAGGATGAATTCGGCTGGATTACCTTTGTTGAATAATCAGGCGGTCCATCAGATATGAAAAGCAAGGGAACAGGATTTTCAAAAGCCCGGCTGGGAGGATCGTATCTGACGCTGGTGATCAGCGTGTCGCTTGTGCTTTTTCTTTTGGGAATTCTGGGTCTGGTGCTTATAAATGCAAAGGAACTGTCGGATTATTTCAGGGAAAGTCTGTCATTCTCGGTGATCCTCGATGAAGATGCCAGGGAAGCGGATATCAGGATGCTTCAGAAGGACCTGGATGCAAAATCGTATGTAAAATCGACAGAATATGTTTCGCGCGACGATGCGGCTCTTAAGATGAAGGAAGAGATGGGAGAGGATTTCATCAGCTTTCTTGGAGACAATCCCCTTCCGCCCTCAATCGATGTTTACCTGTATGCAGGCTATACAAACCGCGACAGTGTGGGGAAGTTTGAGAAATACATACTTGAGTATCCTTTTGTAAAGGAAGTCTGGTACGAAGATTCACTCCTGTACCTGATAAACGAGAACATCAGGAAGATCAGCATTTTCCTTCTTATAATCAGCTCATTTCTCTTTCTTATTGCAGTCACTATTATCAACAACACAATCAGGCTTGCGATTTATTCGAGGCGTTTTCTGATCCGCACCATGCAGCTTGTCGGAGCAACCAGGTCGTTTATCAGAAAGCCTTTCCTTATCCGGAGCATTTATCATGGTGCTCTTGCTTCCCTTATCGCAATGCTCCTGCTGATAGGATTGCTCTATCTGATTGAAAAGGAATTTCTGATGCTCTTCTCGTTTGAAAGCACCAGGCTGCTGCTGCTTCTGGGCGCTGTTCTGGTGTTGGCAGGTATCCTGATAAATCTGGTTTCGACCTTTCTGTCGGTTAACCGTTACCTCGATATTTCTGAAGATAAATTATATAATTAAGTCATGGCGGTAAAAAATGAAAACAAGGATAAGCTGAATTTTCCCCTGGGTCATGAGAACTACAAACTTCTTGCCATAGGCTTTGCTGTTATTGTGGCGGGATTCCTTCTTATGCTCGGGGGAAAATCGGAAGATCCGAATGAATTCAGCGACAAAATATTCAGTTTCAGAAGGATTACCCTGGCGCCCATTGTCGTGCTGATCGGATTCATATTTGAGATATGGGCGATAATGAAGAAACCAAGGGATTCAAACAAAAAACCGGAATAATCCCGAATGAGTATTTTTGAAGCAATTGTCCTTGGCCTGCTACAGGGACTGACAGAATTCCTGCCCGTAAGCAGTTCCGGGCATCTTGAACTCGGGAAGTATCTTTTTGGAATTGATCATGAGGCAAATTTTTATTTCTCAATAGCAGTTCATGGAGCCACTGTGCTGAGCACCATACTCGTGCTTTGGAAGGAGCTGGTAATTCTTTCAAAGGGATTGTTTGAGTTCCGTATGAATGAAGAGACCCGCTATACACTCAAACTCATTGTTTCAATGATACCTGTTGCCATTGCCGGGTTTTTCATGAGTGAAATAGCTTCTGAATTTTTCGCGGGTAATATGGTATCACTTGCGATAGAGTTCTTCATTACAGCCATTTTTCTTGGGCTCGCCATGGTGATCAGACCCAGGGAAAGGGAAATCACTTATCTGGATTCATTTCTTATCGGAATCGCCCAGGCAATTTCTGTTCTTCCCGGAATATCCCGCTCCGGTGCCACAATTGCAACTGGCCTGATGCTGGGAAACAGGAAATCGGAGATTGCCAAATTTTCTTTTCTTATGGTTCTGGTTCCTATAATCGGAGCTAACTTTATTGAACTGACCAGAGGTGATTTTTCCCGTGAAGGAACCTCGTTTTTTGTCATACTTGCCGGCTTTCTGGCAGCTTTTTTTTCAGGTTACCTTGCCTGCCGCTGGATGATCGGTATTGTAAAAAAGGGAAATCTCTGGGGATTTGCGGTATACTGTATTCTGGCAGCTATATTCTCACTATTACTGGGTCTTCATGTGTTCTGAAAAGATCTCATATTTTGAAGCCGGGCAGGTCCTGTTGTTTGACAAACCTCTGTACTGGACATCCTTTGATCTTGTGAACAAGGTCAGGATAATGATCAGGAAGGCACTGGGGCTGAAGAAAATCAAGACCGGACATGCAGGCACACTTGATCCTCTTGCCAGTGGTCTGCTTATTATCTGTACGGGAAGGGCTACCAAAAGAATAGAGGAGTTCAGGGATCTCGACAAGGAGTATGTTGCAGCCATCCGTCTCGGGGAGACCACACCATCGCACGATCGCGAGACGGAGGTTGACGGGCGGTATCCCGTTGAACATATAAATGAAGAACTTGTTATACAGACACTGAACGGTTTCCTTGGGGAGCAGAAGCAGGTTCCTCCTGTCCATTCTGCAAAAATGGTTGAAGGGAAGCGTGCATACGAATATGCAAGGAAAGGAATTGAAAAGGAAATGACACCGGTAACAGTCCATTTCAGGGAGTTGGAGCTAATTTCAGCCGACCTGCCCGATATTACGGTACGAATTGTCTGCAGCAAGGGAACTTATGTAAGATCCTTTGCCAGGGATCTTGGCCTGGCTCTCGGAAGCGGAGCCTGTCTGACAGGGCTTGTACGGACTGCAATCGGTCATTATATGTTAAAAGATGCATTTTCTCTTGAAAAATTTGAAAATTTCATTGAAGAAATGAAACATAATGAAAAATCCTCCGTATAAAGGATTTCATAAAAAACAAATATCAATAAACGGTATATGAAACTATCGCAATTCAGGTATAATTTGCCGCAGGAGCTGATTGCTCTTTATCCGGCTGATAACAGGGATGAATCGAGGCTGTTGGTTGTAAACAGGAAAACAGGGACGTTTGAGCACAGGGTATTCAAGGAGATCACGGAATATTTTAATGAACATGATGTTCTGGTATTGAATAACACAAAGGTTTTTCCGGCCAGGTTATATGGCAACAAGGAAAAGACAGGAGCAGAAATTGAAGTTTTTCTTTTGAGAGAGCTAAACAGGGAGCAAAGATTATGGGATGTTCTGGTTGATCCGGCAAGGAAGATCAGGATCGGGAATAAGCTTTATTTCGGTGAAGATGATCTGCTTGTCGCAGAGGTAATTGACAATACCACGTCCAGGGGAAGGACCCTGAGGTTTCTATTCGACGGTACATACGAGGAATTCAAGCAGACATTGTACAGCCTGGGTGAAACACCTCTTCCCAAGTTTATAAACAGGCCGGTTGAACCGGAGGACAGTGAGCGTTACCAGACCATCTTTGCAAAGCATGAGGGAGCTGTTGCAGCTCCGACGGCCGGACTTCATTTCAGCAGGGAACTGCTTAAGAAGCTCGAGATTATCGGAGTTGAGTTTGCCGAGATAACACTGCACGTGGGGCTTGGTAATTTCCGCAGTGTCGATGTTGAGGATCTGACAAAGCACAAGGTTGACTCGGAAAGGATAAGGATCACCGAGGATGCAGCAGAGATGGTGAACAAGGCAAAGGACAACAGGTATAAGGTCTGCGCTGTGGGAACCACTGTGGTAAGGACTCTTGAGAGTTCAGTTTCCACCACGGGATATCTCAAGCCGTTTGACGGATGGACGAACAAGTTCATCTTCCCACCCTACGAATTCAAGGTTCCCGACATGATGATAAGCAACTTCCATCTTCCATACTCTACACTTCTCATGATGGTGGCCGCATTTGCCGGTTATGATCTGCTTTTTGAGGCCTACAAGACGGCAGTTAAGGAGAAATACAGGTTCGGAACCTATGGTGATGCAATGCTGATTATTTAGGATCGACGAAGATCTGTTAAACTAAATTTGCCGGTTGGATTATTTCGACCGGTTTTTTTGTTAATAAAATGTTAGTAACAAACAAGAAAAGCAACAGGTTAAGCGTTATTAGCAGGGCTTGAATCAATAAAGATAGACTGTCTGGTTAGGGAGTGGAATGCCGAACCGGATTTTTTTAGCCGTGTTGAAAAATTTAACCTGGTAGTTTGATTGGTAACAGGAACATAGGAATTGTAAGGGCGTCAGTGGCCGGAGATCTGATAATCATGAACCTAAACAGTAAGTTGAAGGTTATCCTGCTTATTCTCATCCTGGCTGCAGGGGGCAACATCAGGTCATTCGGACAGCTTTGTCCGGCTGCCCCTCTCGGCTATCAGTACCAGAAGACATTCGAGATAAACGGTTCAATGGTTGGAGGAGTGCTTGTAAACTTTCCCGTCCTGGTTAATATTACTAATCCCCAGAGCAATGAACTTAAAAATATAGCTTACGGCGGTCATGTTTGTGATATAAACGGAAGTGATATTATTTTCACGGATGCAAATTACAACAGACTAGAATATCAGATTGAAAGTTACAATAACTCTACCGGCCGGCTTATTGCATGGGTAAGGTTCCCGATATTGGGCAATTCCGGCAATACCACATTCAGGGTGCTCTATGGCAATTGCCAGATTACGGCAAGTCAGTCGTCCGAAAGTGTATGGAGTCCGGATTATCGCGGAGTGTGGCATTTAAACGAATCCGATTATTCCGATGCCAGTCCGGCAGGCAATGACGGGACTCCGAACAATGTTACTTCCATAACAGGTAAGATAGCTGAAGGAGCGAGGTTCAGATCCAGCAACTCCTCGTATGTCAGGATGCCATCTCTAACAGGTGTTGTTGCGATCAATCAGCCACACACAATCAGCCTCTGGGCACTTTATTCAACGTTGCCTTCCGGGGAACAGAACTTTATTTCATTTCAGAATTCAGGAGCATTGAGCTCTGTCCAGATTGGATTCCGTTCCAACAATCCTACTGCCTGGAAATGGGGTGGGTCTGTGCTTGCCTCGTCTTCCACTGATCCTTCTTCTTCAACATGGCATTATTATGTTTATACATTTGACGGTACAAGGCACCGGCTTTATATTGACGGAGTTTTTCAGGAAAGTACCGCTGCAGCCCAGACCGGCATACCGAATGAGGCAAACCTGGGTCGCTACAATGATGGTTTGGGCGGCGGAGAATTTTTCAACGGCTACCTCGATGAGGCAAGGTATTCCGTTGTTGCCAGGTCAGCCGAATGGGTCACAACCGAGTTCAACAATCAGAACGATCAGGCTGTTGGATCAGGAAAATTCATTCAGAGCGTAAGCTCCGAAGAAGTATATAATTCCCCTTCAAACTACATTTTCGACCTGTGTGAGGGAACAACTGTTAGCTACAGCATTCCTTCACAATTCGGACACACTTATTCATGGACGGTTACTGGAGGAACTCCGGCAACATACGTGGGCAATCCTGTTACAGTAACTTGGGGTGCCCCGGGAACAGGTACAATAATGCTGAATGACGACAATGGCTTATGTGACAGGAATTCGCCGGTTTACAGTGTAATTATACGTCCCAGACCTACGGCTCCTTCTCTGAATACAAGGACGCCAAATCTTCCGGAAGTCTGTGCAGGACAGTCAGTTTCTGCAACTTTTAATCCCGGTACCGGAGGAGTGGGATGCACTGATGCCTTCCAATACCGTTATGACGGAACAGGGACATGGGCGACTTATGCCCCCGGCACAGGCTTGAGTACTACGGGTCACACACTTGTTGAAATCCAGGGCCGCAGGGCCGGATGCACGGGAGGACCGGGCTGTACGGAAAGTGATTGGGTAAGCATGGCATCATGGATTGTCAATCCTCAGCCTGTTGCACCCACTCTGGCCGTGAAGACGCCGAACCTTATTGAAGTTTGCGCCGGTCAGACAGTATCGGCAACTTTCAATCCGGGATCGGGAGGAACTGGATGCACTGATGCCTTCCAGTATCGCTTCGATGCCGGTGCATGGCAGAACTACGTTTCTGGCCAGGCGCTGAATACAACAGGTCATGTTTCAGTGACAATCAGGGGCATGAGAGGCGGATGCACAAGCTTGTCAGGTTGCGCCGGCACCTCATGGGTTAATCTGGCATCATGGACTGTGAATCCCCAGCCCTTGGCTCCCACAATAAACACAAGGATACCCGATCTCGCTACTGTATGCGAAGGTGCATTGGTTTCAGCCACATTCAATTCCGGAACCGGAGGGTCAGGATGCTCGGAATCATTCCAGTACCGCTTCGATGGAACAGGTACGTGGTATGAATACACCCCCGGAAATACTATCAATACAACAGGTCATACACTTGTAGAGATACAGGGAAGGCGATCAGACTGTACAGCAGGATCCGGATGTACGGGTACCGTCTGGGCTACACTAGCATCGTGGAATGTGAATCCGCAGCCCGTTGGACCGACTCTTGATTCAAAATCGCCCGATCTTGCAACAGTTTGCGCGGGACAGACAGTATCGGCAACATTTACCTCAGGTTCGGGCGGTGTGGGATGCAGCGATTTATTCCAATATAGTTATGACGGTTCAGGAACATGGATTAGCTATTCCCCCGGCAATGCAATAAGCACATCAGGACACAACAGGGTTCAGATACGAGGTCAGAGATCTGGATGCACAACCGGATCGGGATGTACCGAAACTGCATGGGTTACCCTTGCGGATTGGACTGTGAATCTCCAGCCCTCAGGACCCTTGCCCGAAATAAAGTTACCTGACCTGGCAACCGTATGCAGCGGGCAGGAGGTATCAGCTACTTTCCTTCCCGGAACAGGCGGCGTTGGATGTAGCGATGCCTTCGAGTTCAGTTATGATAATAGTGGAATCTGGAACACTTATATCCTCGGTTCAAATATCAGCACCACAGGACACAGCAGGGTTGAGATTCGCGGTCAAAGGTCCGGATGTACTAGCGGATCGGGATGCACCGGCACTTCATGGGAAGTACTTGCTAAGTGGGATGTTGTTCCTCAGCCCACAGGACCTACAATTAATGTCAAATCACCTGATCTGGCTGCAGTATGTGAAGGGCAGACGGTATCAGCAACATTTACCCCGGGCGCGGGTGGTGTAGGATGCAGCGATGTATTCCAGTATAGTTATGACGGTTCAGGAACATGGATTGGCTATACCACCGGCAACGGTATAAGCACTGCAGGACACAACCGGGTTCAGATACGCGGTCAGCGAGCCGGATGCACAACCGGATCGGGATGTAACGGAACCTTATGGGTTACACTGGCAGATTGGAATGTAAATCTTCAGCCATCAGGACCAACACTGGATGTCAAATCGCCGGCCTTTGCAGCAGTATGCGCAGGGCAGGCAGTTTCTGCAACATTTGTTGCAGGTTCAGGCGGCGTGGGATGCAGTGATGCCTTCGAATACAGTTTTGATAACAGTGGAATCTGGAGCAATTATATCCCCGGTTCAGATATCAGTACCATGGGACACAGCAGGGTTGAGATACGTGGACAAAGATCCGGATGCACTGCTGGTTCCGGATGCAGCGGAACCTTATGGGTAACACTTGCATCCTGGGATGTGAATCCCCAGCCAACAAGCCCGGCACTTAATGGTAAATTACCCACTCTTGCTGCAGTATGCTCAGGTCAGGCAGTTTCGGCAACATTTGTTGCGGGTTCAGGCGGTGTCGGTTGCAGTGATGCCTTTGAGTTCAGTTATGATAACACCGGAATCTGGAGCAATTATAT
>JBAQCK010000030.1:0-7220 GCA_049294075.1 Bacteroidales bacterium
CTTCAGGTTCACGATAAATGAAATAAGCCGTTTCCGGAAAGCCGAACTTAACCAGGAGCTTTTTGACAGGATATACGGAGAGGGAGTAATAAAATCAGAGGAAGAATTCCGCGTCCGCGTTGATGAAGAGATTGCCGCCACCCTTCGTAACGAAAGCGAATATAAACTTTCACTTGATCTGAAAAAGCTTGCCGTCGAGAAATCGGAATTCGAACTTCCTGAGGAGTTTCTGAAAAGATGGCTCCTGAAAGTAAATGAGAACAATACCGAAGAACAGGTAGAAAAGGAATTCGGCAATTTCACGCGGGACCTTAAATGGCAGCTTATCCGCAACAAGATTGCCAGGGAAAGTGAGATCAAAATCACTGAGGAGGAACTCAAAAAGGAAGCAGAGAATATCACCAGGCAGCAATTCAGGCAGTACGGGCTGTTCTATGCCACCGACGAACAGGTTTCAAATTATGCAGTGGAAACACTGAAGAGAGAGGAAGATGCCAAACGAATTGCCGACAAGATACTTGAGGAAAAAGTCATCCTGGCTCTGAAAGAGATGGTTAAACTCGAAACCAAAACGGTTTCAACTGATGATTTCAATAAGCTTTTTGAATCCTAATCAGTGGTTTACACCTGACTACAATTTTTTTCTTAACTTTGGGTTTTTATCAAAAAGATTATTACCATGAAGAACATTGACGATTTTGGAAAATTTGCAAGAAGCAGGCGTGGAATAAGCAGTCTGACCCTGCATAAATATGCCTCCGTAACTTCAAACAACAGCTATATATCACCTACAATCATTGAAGAGCGTCAGCTGAACGTAGCCTCGATGGACGTTTTTTCGCGTCTTATGATGGACA
The DNA here is from genome assembly GCA_049294075.1 of Bacteroidales bacterium. GTDB lineage: Bacteria > Bacteroidota > Bacteroidia > Bacteroidales > VadinHA17 > LD21. The sequence goes on from JBAQCK010000030.1 coordinate 858, forward strand.
GGATAATCTTCCTCGGACTGCCGATCGATGATTACGTGGCAAATATCATCCAGGCTCAGCTGCTCTATCTTGATTCCTCTGATCCGGGAAAGGACATTCAGATTTATTTCAACACCCCGGGCGGCTCGGTAAGTGCCGGACTTGGAATTTACGACACCATGCAGTACATCACGGCCGACATTGCCACAATCTGCACCGGCATGGCTGCATCAATGGGAGCCGTGCTTCTTACCGCGGGAACAAAAGGCAAGAGATCGGCGCTCAGGCACTCCAGGATAATGATCCACCAGCCGATGGGAGGATTTGAAGGACAGGCTTCCGATATCGAGATCCAGGCCAGGGAGATCATCAAACTGAAGACCGAGCTCTATGAGATAATAGCACATCACACCGGAAATCCGCTCGAGAAGGTTGAAAAAGACTCTGACAGGGATCACTGGATGACTTCCACCGAGGCAAAGGAATATGGAATGATTGATGAAATACTTCAGAAAAGCCAACGTCAGAGATAATGGATAAGTGTTCATTTTGCGGCAGGACAAAGAAGGAAGTCAGCATGCTTATAGCCGGTCTCGAAGGTCATATCTGTGACCATTGCATCGAGCAGGCTTACGGCATTATGAACGAGGAGCTTGGAACAAAGAAGAACTTCAGCTTCGACACTATCAATCTTCTGAAGCCTGCCGAAATAAAACATTTTCTCGACCAGTACGTGATCGGCCAGGACATGGCCAAGAAGATCATTTCCGTAGCCGTTTACAACCACTACAAGAGGCTTATGCAAAAGCCCGACGCTGAAGAAATTGAAATTGAAAAATCAAATATCATTCTTGTCGGTGAAACCGGTACCGGAAAGACACTCCTCGCAAGGACGGTTGCCAGAATGCTTCATGTCCCGTTCACCATTGTCGATGCAACGGTGCTGACAGAAGCAGGGTACGTCGGTGAGGACATTGAGAGCCTTCTGACCCGTTTGCTTCAGAATGCCGACTACGACGTCAAGGCAGCTGAAAAGGGCATTGTATTCATTGACGAGATCGACAAGATCGCGAGGAAAGGAGACAATCCGTCAATAACAAGGGATGTATCGGGAGAGGGAGTTCAGCAGGGATTGCTGAAACTGCTCGAGGGATCAATTGTAAACGTTCCGCCGCAGGGAGGAAGGAAGCATCCCGAACAGAAAATGATACCGGTTGACACAAAAAACATTCTCTTCATATGCGGCGGCGCGTTCGAAGGGATCCAGAGGAAAATCGCGCAAAGACTCAATACCCAGGTGGTAGGTTACGGCGCCGCCAAGCAAAGGGAAAGAATAGACAAGGACAATCTTCTGCAATACATCGCACCTCAGGATCTGAGGGCATACGGACTGATTCCGGAAATTATCGGAAGGCTCCCCGTGCTTACTCATCTTAATCCCCTCGACAGGGAAGCCTTGCGGGCAATCCTTACTGAACCAAAAAATGCGCTGGTAAAACAGTATATCAAATTGTTCAAAATGGATGGAATCGAACTCAGCTTCGGGGAAGGAGTTCTTGATTTCATAGTCGACAAAGCCATAGAGTTCAAGCTTGGCGCACGCGGCTTAAGATCGATCTGTGAAACTATCATGCTTGATGCAATGTTCGAGGCTCCGTCGGCCGGGACAAAAGAGCTTGTAATAACAACCGACTACGCTGGCCGCAAGCTTGAAAGGATCGACATGAAGGTGCTCAAGGCTTCATAAGGCCCGGCGGCCTTTTTTCCTCTCATATATTACATAGGAATAAGGTATCTCTTTTTCATCCCGAGATATGCATTCCTGCTTTTCAATCACTCTCCATTTTCTCCTGTCGATGCGCGGGAACCAGACATCAGCCTCAGCCTTTTTGTGAACATGGGTTATATAAAGCCTGTCGGCAACCGGCATAAACTGGCGGTAAACGCTTCCTCCTCCTATAACGAAAATCTCCTGGCTGTTGCCGCATTTGGAAACAGCGTCTTCAATCGAGTATGCAGTCATTGAACAATCGATACATTCCCCCGGAACGTCCGTTATAACAATGTTATAACGTCCCGGGAGGGGCCTCCTGGGCAGTGATTCCCATGTTCTTTTGCCCATAATCACGCACTTGCCCAATGTAAGTTGTTTGAACCTTTTCAGGTCTTCTGGCAAATGCCACAGGAGTCCGTTCCCCTTCCCTATTCCCCAGTCGTCGGATACAGCAGCAATTATTGAGATCATAATCTATATTTAAACAGAAATTTCGCCCCTTATATGGGGATGAGAGTTATAACCGGATAACTCAAAATCCTCGAACCTGAATTTATCAATGTCAGTCACGGCCGGGTTAATGGTCATTTTCGGAAGCCCGTAAGGTTCCCTGGTAAGCTGAAGTTTCACCTGGTCAAGGTGGTTCAGGTAAATATGTGCATCGCCGAGAGTATGTATGAATTCACCCGGCTTTAGTGATGTTACCTGTGCAACCATCAGTGTAAGAAGCGCATATGAGGCAATATTGAACGGGACGCCCAGGAAGATATCGCAGCTTCTCTGGTAAAGCTGGCACGACAGTCTGCCGTCGGCCACATAGAACTGGAACAGTATATGGCATGGAGGAAGCGCCATCTTTTCTATCTCTCCCGGATTCCAGGCGCTTACTATATGACGCCTGGAATCGGGATTTTCCCTGATTGACTTAATCACGTTTGCAAGCTGGTCGATTTTCCGGCCGCCTGCAGAGGGCCACGACCGCCACTGGTAACCGTAGATTGGTCCGAGGTCGCCGTTTTCATCAGCCCATTCATCCCAGATCTTTACCCCGTTTTCCTTGAGATAGGCTGTATTGGTGCTTCCCGAAATAAACCAGAGAAGTTCATGGAGTATTGATTTAAGATGGAGCTTCTTGGTTGTCATCAGGGGGAATCCATCCGCAAGATCAAATCTCATCTGATAACCGAAAACGCTCAGAGTCCCTGTTCCCGTCCTGTCGGCTTTCCTCGTACCCTTGCTCAGGACTTGCTCGAGGAGGTCAAGATATTGCTTCATAGGCTTTCTTCACAAGACTATTCAGGAGAAATACGTGCCACCCATCCTCCACCCGGGGCCAGAGCGACATTCAACCTATCACCTGATTTCACGGTCTTTTTCATATGCTTGTAATCCTGTGCATGCTTGTCGGCGTTCACCCCATCCTGGAAGATGTCCATTTCATATTCCCCTGCGGGCAGAAATGAAAGATCGAGGTCGAGCTGGCGCGGGCTCCAGTCGGTCAGGCCTCCCACAAACCATTCATTCCCGGAGCGGCGGGCCAAAAGAAGATAATCACCTGCTTTAGCCTCAAGAACCTTTATGTCGTCCCAGACAACCGGCACTTTGACAATGAAATCGGTGCATTCCTGTTCCTTCATATAGTTTGACGGGCTATCGGAAAGCATCTGAAGCGGGCTCTCAAACACAACATACAATGCCATCTGGTGAACCCTTGTACCCTGGCTCGCGGGCCTGGTGAACCGGGGATTGAAGTTTGCCCTGTCCATATTCACCATTGCTCCGGGGGTATAGTCCATCGGTCCTGCGACCATCCTTGTGAAGGGAAGTATAAGATTGTGTTCGGGTGAGATTGTCCTTTCCCATTTTGAATTTTCCATTCCCTTTACGCCTTCGCGAGTAAGCGCGTTGGGATATGTTCTCTGAAGTCCGTCGGGCTTGTATGATCCGTGGAAATCGATAAGCATGTGATGTTCGGCAGTCTTGCGGGCAGCTTCATAATAGAAATTAACAATCTTCTGGTCACTCCTCTGCATGAAATCCACCTTGACTCCCTTTACTCCCCATTTTTCATAAAGCGCCACTGCCTCATCAATTTCATCCCAGAAGGTTTTCCATACCACCCAGAGGATCACTCCCACGTTTTTGCTTTCGGCATATCTGCACAACTCGGGTACATCTATTTCGGGAATGGATTTAAGCACCGAGCCCCCGATTTTGTACCATCCTTCGTCGAGAACAATATATTCAATGCCGTTCCCGGAGGCAAAATCAATATAGTATTTATAGGTATCATTGTTGATTCCCGACCTGAAGTCCACACCGTAAACATTGGATGCATTCCACCAGTCCCATGCCACTTTCCCCGGCTTGATCCATTTGGTATCGGCCAACCTGTTGGGTGAGCCGAGTCTGAACACCATATCGCTTTCAACAAGCTGGCCGTCATTACCGGCAATGATGAACACCCTCCACGGGAAGGTCCTGGTTCCTTTGGTTAGGGCGACATAGTCCTTTGTTTCGGTCACGTAGAAGTCACGGTCGGTCAGCAGCTTTTCCGTCTCAGGGTATCCCGGTTGCACCCCGGTGATGTTTCCTGCTCCTCCGCCCCTTATCCACATTCCCGGATAGTCTTCTATATCGGCTTCGGTAAAAAGTACATTTACGTCATTCGCCCTGAAGAGTGTCGGAAGGCTTGCCAGGTGCTTGTTTGTTAATGTATCGAGTGATGCAGGGTAAAATATCCTTTCATTATGCGACATGAATCCCTCCTCGAGGGGGTACCAGGCTGTGGAACCTGCAGGGAACCTGATATCAGCGATTTCATTTTTCACAACAATCTCATCTTTGAGAGCTGTTTCATACCTGTATGCAACACCGTCGTTGTAAGCCCTGAACTGAATTGAGAATCCCGATCTGAACGACAGCACAAGGGTATTACCCTTATCCGGAGACTTCGATCGTTTGTAGGCTACAACAGGTTCCAGCACCTGGTCAACCTTACCCGGAGTGGCTCTTCTCAGGCGTTCGTTCTGGCCCAGAGTCCGGCCGTCGCCCAGCACCATTCCAGTTGTGACCGATGATATAACCTCCCTGCCTTCGTAAGCTGCCGACCATGTTATGCCGGCGCCCACTGAAACAGTCATGATTATCCTGCCGTCAGGAGATACAACCGTGTAATCCCTGGAATACAACATGCCTGATGCTGAGATCAGCAATGCAACAATCAGCATACTTTTCTTCATGATATTTATTTTTAGTTGATTATTCATTGGCAGGGAAACAAACCGGACTCAATTACCTGTCCGTTTTCTTTCGCTTTTCGATTTCATCCCTGATCGCGGCTGCCCTTTCATAATCCTCCGTACTGACAGCTTCGTCAATCATCTTATAAAGCTCCTCGTCGGAATAGGTGTCGTATTTTGAACTCCTTGTTTCAAAAAGGCTGTCTGAATCTGAATCCGTATCCGCAGAAGGTTCTGATTCAGTTGGTGTTATTGTTATGCCTGCCTTGTCGAGAATCTCTTCGGTAATATAGACAGGACATCCGAACCGCAGTGCAAGGGCAACCGCATCGGAAGTCCTGCTGTCGATCGATATTTCCTTTTCACCGTTGTTGCAGAGAAGCCTCGAGTAGAAGACACCCTCCTCCAGCTTGTAAATCATTACTTCGACGATAGAGATGTTGAATTCCGAGGCAAAGCTTTTGAAAAGATCATGAGTCAGGGGACGGGGCGGTTCAAGGTTTTCGAGTTTGATCACAATTGCCTGAGCTTCAAAGCCTCCGATGATGATAGGGACCCTGCGCTCACCTTTATCTTCAACCAGAATAAGGGCATATGCTCCCGATTGGGTCTGACTGTAGGAAATCCCTAGAACCTTCAGCTTTACTCTCTTCATATCAAACAATTAGAAACCAAAGGAATATATGCCTCCCGGTTGTGTCAGACAAATATAAAGATTATAGCAGTAAGACAAATGCCTGCAATGTTCTTTTTTTCAACAGAAGTGACGGTCCTGACATGCAAATCAGTAAGAGTCTTTTATTTCCGGACAAAAATTAATGTTGCCTGGTTGCCTGATTAATGATTTTGTATATCTTTGCAGTCCGAATTTGATAAAATCCCTGCAGGCTGATCAAAGTTGTATGAAGTTTTAACATACACGCCTCCCGGAGTCACTTAAAAAAGAAGAACAAAGATGTACGCGATCGTTGAAATTGCAGGTCAGCAGTTTAAAGTAGAAGAAGGAAGGAAAATATTTGTCCACCGTCTTGATGCAGAAACAGGCTCCATCGTTGAATTTGACAGGGTTCTGCTGGTGGAAGACAATGACAAGATACTTGTCGGGGAGCCGGTAATCGGGAATTTTGTCGTTGAAGGCAAGGTACTTGATCATGTTAAGGGTGACAAGGTTATTGTTTTCAAGATGAAGAGGAAGAAAGGCTACAGGGTTAAAAACGGGCACCGCCAGCTTTTTTCACATGTAGAGGTGATCGGAATCGGAGAAAAAGGAAGCATAGTAAGGAAAGAAACCCCTAAAAAGGAAAAAGTAAAAAAAGAAGTGGCAGAAACGGCAGAAGAAACGGCAGTTGCAGAGGAGAAGCCTAAGGC
>JBAQCK010000031.1:0-12059 GCA_049294075.1 Bacteroidales bacterium
CTTTATAGCTGCCACGGGAGTGCGGCCTGCTACTGAAGCCGACATCAACACCAAGAGTGGCCAGGGTACTGACTGCCACTGAAGCCGATGGCAACAACAAGATTGGTACTTGTTTGCATATATTGCTTGTTATCCCGAAAGTTCGCTGGAATACGTTCTTCTGTTACCGTCAGCTTCAGCTGACGGTAAGGAGAGCCCCCCTTTCTTTTTCCGGGACTTTAGTCCCATAATAAGCCATAGGGGGCTGAAGCCCCTGAGGATACCACTCTGTGCAGATAAAGGATCCATCAGTCAAAAATGACTGTGTAAACCTAACATTTTCTTAAGTTTAATAATTTAATGGTATCATTAATAGCAAGATGCGCACAAAGAGTTGTTTAGGGGGCCAGGGGGTAAAAGGCAGGGGGATGAGAAAATTGGATTCGGGATGACACTGCCCCGGTAAGTATCCCGGTCCTCAAATTTAAAATAAGCCATCCGGGATATCAATCAGGCACTAATTTTGTAAATTTGAAACTCTAAAAACATTCCGCTGGGGAACATTGCAATGATCATTGACGAAAAAAACTACAGGGCTTATAATTGAAAAGGGTATCTGCAGGGCGAAGGGAGAAAGCATAAGAAATCTATTATCAGAAACAAGTAAATAACAGAAATGGAAGGGGTAGTAAAATTCAATTGTCACTGGAATCAGTCGGGGCCTGTAATCTCCGACGAACAATATGAAATCATAAATTACTGGAGGGAAGTCCTGTATAATATGGACCTGATAGGAGCCTATGAGAATGGTGTCGGTTATGGAAACATCAGTATGAGGATCAGGGGAGGAAATCAGTTTATAATCACAGGTTCGGCAACGGGAGAAATAACCGAGCTGGAGCCAGGGCATTATGTTAAGGTCAATTCATTCAATATTGACGACAATGCGGTTCAGTGCACCGGGCCGCTGAAAGCTTCGTCAGAGTCGCTTACCCATGCTGCTATCTACCTTGCCGATCCGGGAGCAAATGCGGTGATCCACGTGCACAGCATTGACCTCTGGAACGAGCTTATTTACAAGGTCCCCACCACGAATCCGTCGATGGAATACGGAACAACGGGTCTGGCAAAAGACATAAGCAGGCTTTTCACCGATTCAGATGTGATAGAAAAAAGGATAATAGTGATGGCCGGCGACAGGGCAGGAATATTGACTTTCGGGCATGACATGGATGAGGCGGTGAATGTTCTGATGCAATATCTCAGGAAGGAAGGCTGACCAGGGTTAAAGCGGAAATCTGAGGTGTTTTCAGTCCGCCTGCTTAAGTGATTCACGAAAAAAGCTAAATTTGACAAACCAAATTATTATCGCTATGAAGACAAAGATCCTCATCCTTTCAATCCTGCTTGGATTTGCAGGTTTCTCATGCAAACAGAAAAGCGCTCCTGCCGCACCGGAATCAACACAGGCTGAAACCGTTGCGCCCGCGCCCGATTATCAGAAAATGATAATCGCGAAATCCTATATCAAACCAGGCAAGGAGGCTGACTACATCAATGCAGCAAAAACAATAATTGAAAGCTCCAACAAAGAAGAGGGATGCCTCGGATACATGCTGTACCAGGATCCGTATGAAAAAACAAATTTCATTTTTGTAGAAAAATACAAGAACCAGGCGGCAATAGACTTTCACTTTGCGGCTCCCTATTTCAGCGAGTTCGGAACGATTATCGCAGACTGGACAAGCAAGCCGACAGAGATCAAAATTATAGATATAGCAGCAGAGAAATAGGAAGTCCGGGCCCTCCGGCTTTCTGTTGTCCTGCAGTCTGCCTGCTGCAGATACTTGAGCATGATCAGAATAATGCTAAATTTGATCTGTTATGGAAGTTGTTGGTGTTAAGGATATGGAGAAGGTATCGGGCTTTTTCAGAGGTGAAGGAGGTAACAGGCTCGCCCGTTTCATGATGCGCTTGTTTTCCATCGACAAGGTTAACGGTGTTTATGACAGGTTCGGATCGTTTTCGGGAAAGGAGTTTACCTCCAGGCTTCTGGACGACATCGGCGTAAGTTATCTGGTAGGAAATGCCGGACGGCTGAAGAGTCTGCCGAAGGGAGCTTTCATTGCCATTGCCAATCATCCGTACGGAGGCCTCGACGGAATAATGCTGATAGACCTTCTTGCCCGAATCAGGCCCGATTTCAGACTTATGGTAAACAAGCTGCTGTCGGCCATCAAATCCCTGAACAATAATTTCATATCCGTCAACCCCAGGCTTGAGAAAAAGGAAAGCATGACAACTGCAAGCATACGCGGAATAAAGGAAACCATACAAAGCATCAGGAATGGTCATCCGGTTGGATTTTTTCCCTCGGGTGCCGTTTCGGATTTCAGCCTTCACGACATGTGCATACGCGACAGGGCCTGGCAGCCGGGTATAATTCATCTCATACAATCGGTAAAAGCGCCGGTGCTTCCTGTCAGGTTCTTCGACACCAATTCACGGTTCTTTTATTTTCTGGGGCTGATAAGCTGGAAGCTCAGGTCGTTGAGGCTGCCGTCGGAGGTCTTCAACAAGAAAGGTCAGAACCAGAGGATAGGCATAGGCCAGATCATATCAGTGGAGGAACAGCAGGAATACAGGGATCCGGAAGCTTTCGGGGCTTTCATAAGGAATGCGGTCTACGGGATGCCGCAGCCATCATGCTTCATCCCGCCTTACAAGCTCTGAACAAAATCAAAGGCCTTATGAACAAAAGAGGAACAAAAACCGGTCCTTCAGAAAGGATCAGCGAAATACTTGAAGTGATATCACGCGACAGGACAAGGACCAACCTTCTCAGGAAGCAAGAGCAGAGAGCCATTGCATGGCTCGTTCAGCGTATTCCGGAAAGGATCACATCGAATATGCTTAGCGGCCTGGGCTTTTTTGGCAGTATAGTTGTGTGTGCCGGATTCATGCTTGCGGCATTTTTCGACTCTGCATTCCTGCTGCTCGGACCTTTGGGTTTCACGATAAGCTGGTTCGGGGATTCCCTCGACGGAAGGCTTGCCTATTACCGCAACAAGCCCCGCAAAAACTATGGTTTCGTTCTTGATATCACACTCGACTGGACAGGGATAATCCTGATTGGATGCGGATTCATGATCTATGCCGAAGGTTTCTGGGAACTTCTGGGTTATGGATTTGTGGTTATGTACGGTTGGGAGATGATCATAGTGCTGATGCGTTACAAGATAACGAATCAGTATTCGATCGATTCCGGCAAATTCAGTCCAACGGAAGCAAGGATACTGATCTCGCTCATTCTCATACTGGAAGTTCTTCTGCCGGGTTCAATCAGCTATTCCACATTGATCGCGGTCCTTGCATTATTTGCAATTAATGTAGCAGACACGGGTAAACTGCTCCGGATAGCAGATACAGCCGATAAAAACGAGAAAAAGTAGTATTTCCTGATCAGCGAACCGTTTGAGGCAGAGGAGGAATCTTGTCGATATACATCATCCTGCCCATTGGCGACATGTCATTCGTCGATTTGAACGCTCTGAACGGGGACTTTCTCACCACCGCCGCGGATTTCACTCCCCTGATATCATCCAGACAGGCTTTCAGCATTTCCTCTTCGGGATCTCCCAGCGGCAGCAAGTCGACTGCATATTCTCTTGCCTCAATATCGGGTGCAAGCCCGTTTGTGAAATCACTGAAGTCCTCAGAGTTGGCTATTTTGAGAACCACCGGCTGCATGGCCCATTTATGCCTGGGGTTAACTGTCCCGGCGTTATCGATGTAGTCCTTGATTGTGAAAGAACCTACATTTTTCCCGTAGGTATTGGAACCGACCTGTTTTACCGTGATATAAGGTCTGAGCCCATTGATAAGCATTTCTGAAGCTGAAGCCGTTTCGGAGGAAGTGATAACATATATCTCGCTCAGACCGATCGAGTTTATAGGGGTAGCAGGTGTACTCTCTGTAGCCGCGATGCTGCTCTGGAAATACTCATTGAAATAATTCTGACCGTAATTCGTCAGATAATAACTGGTAAGCAAGTCGTTGAACTGGGTTTTTGCAAAAATCAGGCTGGTATTTGTGGAATGTATCATGCTGGCAAGGTAAATGGCTGAATTCACGAAACCGCCCGGATTATACCTGAGGTCGAGGATCAGCTTGCTTATGTTCTCATCCCTGAAATTTCCCATCACATTATTGAGGGCGATATCGTAGCTCGTGTTTATCCTGACATCGAAGGAGTTGCTAAAGCCGTTATAAACAAGGTAGCCCACCTTTATCCCGTCGACATCGAGTATTGTGTCGAGATAGATGGGATTTTCCATCAGATCAATTGCCGTAAGTGACACAGTGCGTCCGTTTGAAACGAATCCTGTTCCGTTATAGTCGGCAAAACCTATACTGTAACTAATGTTTGTAAACAGCAGCGACTGGTAGTTGTCATCAGTAAGTTGCTGGTTGTTTACATGAGTGAATATGTCGCCTCGTTTCAGTCCGGCAAGGTCTGCAGGAGAATCTTTATACACGTATCTTATTATGCCGACAAGCTTATTGCTTACATCGTCGATATAGTAGAGCTGGAAATTCATCCCGACCGTCTCCGAGATACCGGCCAGCCAGTCGTCGAGTTCGGCATAATCGTCGACAACGAAAGAAAATCTGTCGACCTCCTGGTACTTGTAAAGGAGACTGTAAAAAAGATCTGCCGGATCGTCGTATTTATTAAGGAAAGCGTTAAGGCTGTCCTTGTTGGAATCATAGACAGACTTTGTGAGTGCAGGAACCTGTTTCTCCCAGAAATAGTAAGTTGACAGACCGTCGTAGATGAATTTTTTCTCGTCGGAAGCTTCTTCGATTACCACAGGAGGCTCGGGATCCTTTTTGCATCCACCCGGAATCATCAGAACCAGGAGAAAGGCAATATAGAGGAAATTCAGTTTTTTCATCAGTATATAATTTTGATTTTAAAGGTCTGATGGAACCCATATGTTTGAAAATTATATACATACGTGTTTGTGTATTTGATACATGTGGGTTTCATTGTTTAAAGAGGGCTTAATTGACAGGTTCCAAAATTAATATAAAATTACCAGACTTTACAGATCCTTAATTTTCAGGGCAAAATAATTTTAATATCGAAGGATATGATCAAATTTTGTACCAATAAAATTATTATCCCGGTCCTGTTATCTGCTGTTTTTCTTTCATCTGTTAAACAAATTATTCAGCATACTTGTCATCTAGACAGCTGATAATTTGAGAATTTTTTTAATTTTATGCGCCTTAATTAATTAAATGTTGTAATAACCTGATAATCTGAAATAAAATGAAGAAACAAATAATGAAGAAATTTGTGGGACTGTTCCTGGTTTCATTTGCGGCGGTTTCGATGTTGAACGGACAGGAAAGAAATGATGTTATTAAATTCTATAATGAGGGAGCAAAGGCGCTTCAGACTGATGTTCCGGGTGCCATAGCCGCATTCGAAAATGTGGTGACGCTGTCGGAAAAGGTGGGTGAATCGGCCGATGATCTGAAAGCAAAAGCTGTTCAGGTGCTGCCCGGGTTGTATGTAAGGGCAGCCAACAATGCAATAAAGGAAAACAAGCCTGTTGCCGAAATCATCAAGGCAGCAAGAATGGCAACAGCTGCTGCCGAAAAATACAACAATGCAGCGGGCAAGGACAATGCATCAAAAATTATGGTGCAGGCCTACAACAAAATGGGAACGGAATTATTTGCAGCGAAGGATTATGACAAGGCTCTTCTTGCATTCGACAGCCTTCTGGCGATCAATCCGGACTACAGCAATGCCATTTACAACAAAGCCCTGATCTACAGAAGTCAGAATAATTCGGCAGCCTTCGAAGAGACTATCGATCTTTTCCTTGGCAAGCTCGAGGCCGGTAAGGACGACCAAGTCATAAAGCAGGCATCCACTCTCGCTCTTGAGTATTTTCGTGCAGCAGGTTCGCAGGAAAACCAGGCAGAAAACCTTGATGAAGCTCTCGTACTTCTTGAAAAGGCCGCAAAATACGGTGAAGACAAGGATCTCTTCTACTTCTTTGCAGATGTTTACAACAAAAAGAAGTCGTTTGACAGCGGAATCGAATATGCCCGGAAAGGTCTTGCCCTCGAAACAGGAGCCGCAGAAGCCAAAGCCAAATTCTATTTCCAGCTTGGTCTCGGCCAGGAAGGCAAAGGTCAGACGGCCGAAGCCTGTGCTTCGTTCAAGAGTGCAATGTTCGGACCTTTTGCAGAGCCCTCAAAAGCTAAAAGGACAAATCTGAAATGCCAGTAACAGGCTGAGCCTTACGGCCGGTCCTTCATGTGTTCCTGGAAACAGGCTTTAGTCTGTATTCCGGGTCGGAGATGCACGGAATGGAGACAGGGTTTTCTAAATCCAGCGCATAATCCTTTCCTTCAGGGATAATTTTCCTGTGGATATGAATTCATTCAGGACGGCAGTGAACTCTGGAGTGCGAAGGTATCCGTAGGCCTTGTGTGGATTCCTTATATTGTTGCATTCATAGTTGTTCACAACCAGATGATCAACCGGTTTAACACCGGAACTGTTCTCATCATAATAATCAGCCAGCCGGTAATTAAAGGCAATAGTATCGAGGATGTCAGAGTAGTTGTACCATTTTCCGGTTACCCCCGGAGGTGATTTCAGCCGGGTATCGCTTATGCCTTTCTGCCTCATCTCTGCAGCAATCTTGCTTATCACGACCGGTAATCCAAGCGGTGAACCCATGGTTACAAGAGTATTGATCCTGATTTCCGGAGCCATGAATGTAAGCACATCAAAGGCTATTATGGAGCCCATTGAATGACCGATAAGCATTATATCGTCCTTTCGGTGTTCAATCAGTTTGTCCAGCAGTCTCTTCCTTATTACTTCCCTGTATGTCGACGAACCGCCATCCCTTTCAACGGGTGTGTCGGAATAGTAAATCTCGAGGTCGCTGAAATACCTTCTGATAATAGCATCGGTTATGAAAGAATAATTAAGTGACAGGTCCTCGTTAAGAAAAACACGGTTCATCTGACGGCCAATGAAATCGACGACCTTCTTCCGGGTACTGTTGTCGCCCGGATGGAAATCAGGCTGGGCTTCGGTGTATTTCTCATCAATGAAATAAGGATTTACCGGATCCTTCACCGATGGGTCCTGGAAAGTTTTATGGATTATGTCGGACCATGAAGCCATCTCGAACAAGGGAAAATGGAAGTCATATTTTCCAAGCCGCAATCCCTCTTTCATTGAAGATCTCCACCATTGTTCAAGCAGGGGTGCGGGAGGCTTGTTCCCCAGTCCGTGAACCCCGATAATTACCTGTGACATACAAACCAGTTTAAGACGTGCCGGCAGAACGGAATTTTATTCACAACCAAAATTAAGGATTTAATAATCATCTGGTATGTCAGAGATAAAATTCAATCCCGTAGCCTCATTTTATGTAACTTTGCAAACACATAAGCTAAAATGATGTTTAATTGTAAATAAAACCAGGAAAAAGTGACTAAACGTAATATAGTGTGGATCCCCGACAACAAGGCCGTTGTACGGTTTGTAAGGGCCACATTCAAACTGATGTTCCCATTCGGAGAAAAAATGGAGGAAGCTGAACCTCACGACAGGGATGGCTCGGCAAGGGAGCATCTGCTTCTGGCTCTCGACAGCCTGGCCGACGAAAAGGAGAAGATTACGGCTGATTTCCTTGAAACCCTTCCGAATCTGAAAAAGATCCTTCTCCGCGATGCTGAGTTCATTCTTGAATCCGACCCGGCAGCAACACAGCTGATAGAGGTGGTAGCTGTATATCCCGGTTTTTTTGCCATATTTTGCTACAGGATCGCCCACTCACTTTCAGGTGCCGGCGTACCGCTGCTGCCAAGGATGATAACCGAGTATGCCCACAGGGAAACAGGTATTGACATCCATCCCGGGGCTAAGATAGGAAGCCCTTTTTCGATCGATCACGGGACGGGAATAGTTATCGGGGAGACAACAGAGATAGGGAACAATGTAAAGCTTTACCAGGGAGTAACCCTCGGGGCATTGAGCGTAAACAAGGGAAAGGCAGCAAAGAAGCGTCACCCTACAATAGGCGACAATGTGATACTCTATGCAGGGAGCACTATCCTTGGAGGCGAAACGGTTGTGGGAAGGAACAGCATAATAGGAGGAAATGTGTGGCTCACAGAAAGTGTGGCTCCCTTTTCGGTAGTCTATCACAAGAGCCAGATAGTTGTCAGGGACAATAATGAATTCAAAGAACCGATCAATTTCATAATATAGCATGAGTATTGGGAATTGCATTTATTCTCTATGCCCCCCTTTCCCGTCCCTCAAAGCGGGAGGCTTTGCTCCTTCCCCCCTGGGGGAAGGTTGGGAAGAGGGTATAACTAATAAAAAATGATAATTTTACAAATACCTGCAGATGGTCATTTGACATAATTCAAACTAATATCTTTATGAAAGCAGAATCCGTACTCGATCTAATAGGAAACACCCCGGTTGTAAGGATAAACAGGCTTTTTGATCCCTCACTCAGTGTTTGGATCAAGCTTGAGAAGGCAAATCCAGGAGGCAGCATCAAGGACCGCATCGCGTTGTCGATGATCGATGATGCCGAGAGAAGCGGAGTGCTGAAACCGGGAAGCGTGATAATTGAGCCGACATCGGGCAATACCGGCATCGGGCTTGCTATGGTTGCAGCCTGCAGGGATTACAGGGTTATCCTTGTAATGCCCGAGTCAATGTCGGTTGAAAGAAGAAAGATAATGAGCGCCTACGGGGCGGAGTTCGAACTGACGCCGAGGGAAAAAGGGATGAAAGGCGCAATTGAAAGGGCTTACCAGCTGAAATCGGAGATACCCGGCTCGTGGATACCAATGCAGTTTGACAATCCGGCCAACCCTGCCATACACGTAAAAACCACAGCACAGGAAATACTAAATGATTTTCCCGACGGTCTCGACTACATGTTTGCATGTGTGGGAACCGGGGGTCACCTGACGGGATGCGCCAGTGTCCTGAAACAAAGATTTCCTCACTTTAAGGTATTCGCCGTGGAACCTGAACAGTCGCCCGTGCTGAGCGGAGGTTCCCCCGGCCCCCACCCGATTCAGGGAATAGGTCCGGGATTCGTGCCCTCGATACTCGACACCAGGCTGATCGACGAAGTAATAAGGATAAGCAGGGAAGAGGCCTATTCCTTCACAAAAAGGGCTGCAAGGGAAGAGGGCTTGTTCGTGGGGATATCAACCGGAGCAGCGCTGGCAGCTGTTAATCAGAAAAAAGACACCCTGTCTGAAGGTTCTACGGTGCTTACTTTCAATTACGACTCGGGCGAAAAATATCTGACAACAGAAGAGCTGTTTTGAGTTTACACTTAACCATTGACTGTTTCACCTACAATTCCCAAAGGTTCCTTTCACGTTAACCCCCTTTCTTCTTGACACATTGCAATTACCCCCTTTCTTCCCGTCCCGATAGCTATCGGGATTCCCCCAAGGGGGAAATGATTCCTCCATTGAAGACTCCTGCATTTTTTGGGGGATATCTGGGAAGTGGGAATAATTAGATTGTTTTCGGGATCCTGCAGTGGTGAAAAGCCCTGCCTTCAGCTCATTATCGTATATCAAATGTCGAAATTCAGATTCCTTATCCCCTATAGCAGAAGTTTGCAGGCCCCTTCCCCCCTGGGGGAAGGCTGGGGAAGGGGGTAAACATAACAGGAAAGGCCGGAAAGTGGGTAATCATACCGGGGAAGGTTGGGAAGGCGGCAAGAACAAATCCTGCTATCATTCTGTGTTTTTCCTCTATAAATAACACAAATACCTCACCATCTCTGTTTTAAAGCCCCCCTTGGGATCCCGAAAGCTTTCGGGTTGGGGGGTAAAGTTGGGGGTAGCACAAAAAAAACTTGCATATTTAAATAATCTGCTATACTTTTGACCATTTGGTTAAACCATATAGTTCATCCCGAAAGTTAAATCAAATGGTCAATATCAATGACAGAAGTTGAAAAACAGACCGAGGACAGGATCTTCGAATCGGCTACCGAGATATTCATTGAAAAGGGCATGGACGGAGCCAGGATGCAGGATATAGCCAACCATGCCGGGATAAACAAGGCCCTGCTTCATTATTATTACCGCACCAAAGACCACCTTTTCGAAGCGGTGTTTGATAAGATGGCCACTGTGATGTTCAGCAGGTTTTCCCCTGTGTTTGACGAGAAAGCAACCCTGGAAGAAAAGATAAGATTCTTCTTCAGGGAGCACATTACATTTCTCCAGAAGAATCCGCGTCTTCCCGGATTCATCCTGAACGAGATCAACCGGAATCCGGCAAGGATGAAGAAACTTCTCCAGAGGTTCAGCGTAAATGAATTCTGGGACACTCTGGAAAGACTGCATCATGATGAACTCATCAGATACAACATAACAAGGGAGATAATGCCCCAGCTGATGACCTCCATGGCAGCCATAAGCATCTTCCCGTTTGCTGCAAAGGGTATAATGGAAGTATTGTTTGAAAAGGCAGGTTATGACTACAACGAATATCTTGAAGAAAGGAAGGACTTCGCAGCCGACTTTGTAATAAGGGCGATAAAAGGTCCGGACTCAGGGCAAAACGACAAAAGGAAGCCGGCGGAAAAACATTCTCCGCATAAGGGTGATCTGTTGGTCAAAGCACAAGAAACATCAGGCAATAAAGGAAAAAGGAAGAATATATGAACAGGTTAACACTCGCATTCATCGTTCTGATAATCCCGTGGATAGCAGAAGGGCAGAACGGGAAAACACTTACTCTCCGGGATTGTTACGCGAAGGCGGAAACCGCAAGCGCGCTGGCCGGGGAAAAAGATTCGTACCGCAGGATCTGGGAACTTAAGGACAAAAATCTCTCCAGGGCCTGGCTGCCGACTCTCGATGCATCCGGCAACCTTGTATACAACTCAGAGGCGGTCGACATCGGCAACTCCCTCGGATCGCTGCCGATTCCGGGAATTGCAGACGCAATTAAACCACTGCCTCATGAGCAGTACAAGGTTAATGTCGACATAAACCAGGTGATATACGACGGAGGCGCCATCAAGGGTGCCCGTGCCATTGAGAAAGCCGATCTCCTTATAAATGAAAAACAGGCTGAGACCGATTTGTATAAACTCAGGAGCCAGATCAACACCTACTATTTCAACCTTCTTCTGCTCGACAGGCAGGAGGAACTTCTTAACAGTTACCTCGATATCGTCACCAAACGGATTGCCTCGATGCAGTCGGGCGTTGAAAACGGTGTGATACTCCGGACGGATATCGATGTAATGACCACCGAGAAGATAAAGCTTGAACAGCAGATCAGGGAGAACCAGATACGCAGAGAGTCGCTTCTCAAGATCCTGTCGCGACTCACGGCCACAGAAATTGAACCTTCGTCGGAACTGATGATGCCGGTGTTCGGAACCGATACAACCTATGTGATAACCAGACCCGAGCTCGAGATGTTCGACCTCAGAAAGGCCCAGCTCGATGCAAGCCTTCAGGTCATCAACAGCCGCAGGATGCCAAAGGCGTTCGGGTTTGCAACACTGGGCTACGGAAACCCTCCCGGCAACAACTTCTTCAGGGATGAATTCGCTCCCTACTACATACTGGGTGCAGGGATCAAATGGAACATCTTCGACTGGAATAAGGCAAAAACAGAAAAACAGATAATAGGCCTGCAACATGTGATAATCGAAAACAGGCAGACCGACCTTACCGACAACCTCACCAGGATGCTTGAAGCAAAAATGGCTGAAATATCAAGCCTCAGCGCGCTTCTTGAAACCGATCTCGAACTGATAAGTCTCAGAAAAAGAATAACCGCCTCAGCGGAATCGCAGTACGAAAACGGAACAATAACCGCTACCGATCTGCTCAATGAGATCAACGCCGAAAAGCTGGTTCTTATAAACCACGAGATACACAGGATAAACCTTGCAATGGCCCGGGCGGATTTCAATAACATAAGCGGAAAGAAAACAGAATGATTATTAATTATTTATACCCC
>JBAQCK010000032.1:0-13217 GCA_049294075.1 Bacteroidales bacterium
CCCTTTTAACTTTGTGAAACTGTGCAGAATCAAGGACATTCTCGCAGCCCAGCACGTTCGTCCTGACAGCCTCTGCAGGAAAGAACTCGCACGAGGGGACCTGCTTCAGCGCTGCAGCATGAAAGACATAATCCACCCCTTTCATCGCGTTGTCTATGCTCTGCCTGTCCCGCACGTCGCCAATGAAGTACTTAATCTTGGGATTTTGGTAGAACTGGCGCATGTCGTCCTGCTTCTTCTCGTCGCGACTGAAAATCCTGATCTCACGAATCTCCGTATTGAGAAACCGGCGCAAAACTGCATTGCCGAAGGAGCCGGTTCCTCCGGTGATCAGCAAACATTTTCCGTTAAAGTCCATTATTATTATTTTGGCAATTGATGATTGATAACTATTATTTGGGTCTTGGAGTCATGCAGACAATCGCCTTATGCAATAACTTATCAGCAAAAAATCGCATACAGCTTTGTTATGATCTAAGAATTCATGCTGTCTCATAAGATAATCAAAAGTAATGCGGACCAACACAATCCCGCTCTCCCGGAGTCGTTTCCCGGCAATAGCGGGGGATTCAGGGCTTACCAGCTTCCTGGCTGTGAACCCTTTTGAATTTACCGTTTGTGGAATGATATTCCGGGATGAGGTCTTTCATTACCTGAACAACCTCCTCACTGGAATAGGAGTATAAGTGGTTTAAAAGCTTGTTAATTATCGACAATACCTCCTTACCGTTAATCTCCTCCACCAGTGCTTTTTTAATCTTGGGATGATGAGTAGGAAGCGTGTGCTCCGAATCGGTCAGCAACTCTTCATACAACTTCTCTCCCGGTCTCAGACCTGTATAGACTATCTGGATGTCCTTGTCGGGAATAAATCCTGACAGCTTTATCATCGCCCTGGCAAGGTCTGCTATCTTGACCTGCTGCCCCATGTCGAAGACGAAGATCTCGCCGCCCTGCCCCATGAATCCTGCCTCAAGCACCAGCTGGCATGCCTCCGGGATGGTCATGAAATACCTGTACACCTCGGGATGGGTCACTGTAACCGGTCCTCCGTTCTCAATCTGCCGGGAGAATATTGGTATCACTGAACCGTTGGAGCCAATCACATTCCCAAAACGGGTAATTATAAACTGAGTCTTATGCCCCTCCTTCCGGGCGCACGACTGAACAACCTTCTCGCATAATCGCTTTGAGGCACCCATCACACTGGAGGGATTCACGGACTTGTCAGTGGAGATCATTACAAATTTCTCCACCTCATATTTTATTGCAAGTTCCGTCATCACCTTCGTTCCCCCGACATTAACCCGTATTGCCTCATGGGGATTCTCCTCCATCAGCGAGACATGCTTGTAGGCGGCGGCATGAAAAACAATGTCGGGGCCATGCTCGGAGAAGATCTGCTCCATTCGGGAAGCATTGGTGACATCGGCGGGCAGGATCTGAAACCTGTTATCAAGGAATTTTTCCCTGAGTTCATTTTGAATATAAAACAGTGGCGTCTCTGCCTGGTCAACAAGTATTACCCTGTCGCACTGGAAACTTGTCAGCTGGCGGGCTATTTCAGAGCCGATTGAACCTGCGGCGCCGGTAATCAGGATAGTCTTGTCCGCAAGACCTTTCTTAATCAGTCCGATATTCAGTTTGATGGGCTCTCTTCCGAGGAGATCCTCCAGGTCGACTCTTCTGAACTGGGGAGCCCTGAGTTGCCCTGCCACCCACTTATCAACCTCAGGTGTGTCAAGCACCTCCAGGCCAAGGTTTACTGATGAGCGGATTATACTGCTTTTCTTGTCTACACTAAGAGCCTTTATTGCAATTATCAAACTTTCAATCTTGTTCTTTTCTATAAAGTCCTCAGACAATATTGAGGAACCATAAACATTTATCCCGTTGATCTTCTTGCCCTGAAGGCTCCTGTCGTCATCAATAAAACCTGAAACATGGAACCCGTACCGGGGATCGCTGAGTACCACCCTTTTTACAACGAACCCAAGCTCTCCGGCACCGTAAATCAGGACCCTCTTCTTGCTGATGGATGTACCCGTCGAGAACCTGAAAATCAGTTTGACAAATATTCTTCCGAAGAAAATAATGAGAGAAACCGCAACATAATGTATCAGGAGAACTGACTGCGGTATGGCCAGGATGTCAGCCCAGTGATACCATTGCCCAAGGAACGCAAAGAATACCAGTACGATTGCAGAGCATGTAGTAACTACAAAAACCAGTGTGATATCGGTAAGGGTAGTATGCCTGATCAGTCCGGAATAAGACCTGAAGACGAGACTGAAACCTGAGTATACCGCCGCGGCAATCAAGCCCTGGTAAACAAAGATGTGCTGCCTGTCCGCCGGGAGATCGAAGTTAAACCTGAGAAGATAGGCAATTAGAAAGGCAAGAAATACTGTGCCCGCATCGACCAGGAAGACAGTCCACCTGGGCACAGAATGCCTGTTGAAGAAGTCCAGTGTTCTTCTTCTCACATTCATGATCCATGCCGGGTATCTTTCAGCCATTCGGATTTTTTAGCCAAAACCGGGAAAATAACTCCCAGTACATCTTTTTAAGTACCTGCTGTTTTCTCGTCAGGGCGTGCTTCCGCCCCGTCAGTCCCAGTCTCGTTCCTTTGTAATAAGTTATAATTGAGTGATTTGCAAAATATTTGCAGTCAAAATTCTCAGCCAATTATTTAACAAAAGATGCCTGGTCGGACAAGGCAATGCACAAAACTTTTCAAATGTGAAATTACAAAAAAGAAACGGCAGTCTTAAGACCGCAGTATGTCAGCATGGCAGAAAAAATGGCCTCTCCAAAGTCATTTACCTCTTATTTTTAACGGCTCATCATTGCATTTGATCATCTAACATAAGAACTGGCACATTTGATCAAAACCGTGTTTCTTTTGACGAAGGTATCCCGAAAGTTGACGTAATGTAACATCATATTTCAGATTGTTCCGAATCAAAATATTTATCTATATGTTTGCACCCTGCCTTTTGCAACAAAAAGGACCATTCGTCGTATAAAAAGTAGTGTTGGTCAAAGAAAATATGCAATTCGTCAAACCAAGCGGGCTTATGAGATATACTCTTTCTGTACTCCTACTATTATCGGTAAATGCCATCAGTGCACAGACATCCTTAACCATTGAAGGAAAAACATATACAAATGCTGATGATACATGGTACGGCGTGAACATCCCGCGTACGACTCCAACCGCCCTTATTTTCAAGAACAATTCAATTACATCTATCAACCGTTACGGATACCTCCTCAGCGCCGGCGATGAAGTGCCGGGTGCCTATAACAATAACCTTGACGGTGGAACCATATCGGGCAATGTATTAACCTGGAATGGAACGCCAA
Organism: Bacteroidales bacterium; assembly: GCA_049294075.1. GTDB lineage: Bacteria > Bacteroidota > Bacteroidia > Bacteroidales > VadinHA17 > LD21. The sequence continues at coordinate 3,370 of JBAQCK010000032.1, forward strand.
CCATTGATATTATCCCACATGGGATATTCACAGGGTATAATATAAACGTTAAGGTAAAGTACAACTACCTGAACAAGGTGCCGATGGCAATCATACGCAAATCCAACGGGATGACCGACATATCAGGGGTGGTGGCATACAATATCATAAAGGATCCGGGAATCGGTGTTGTGGTCAAGGGCATGAATGGGGTCAGGATCTACAACAACACCTTCTACAGTTCGCTAACTACCTCCCAGGCAAACAGGGCTTTGATTGATATATATGAAAACCCGAGCGTTACACCCCCGGGGTCGGCAACCGGAACTAAAATATTCAACAATATTTTCTATACAAAAAATATTCTTAAGAACATAAGTATTACCTCGGCCTGTCGGGCAGGGTTTGAAAGTGATTATAATGTATTCTATTGCGAAGCCGGAACGCCAATTTTTTCAGTTGATGGAGTCCAGAAAACATTTGCCCAGTGGCAGGCAATGGGTTATGATCTACATTCAGTTGTAATTAACCCTAATTTTAAGGATTATGTCAACTTCATCCCGGCTGCGCGACTGGATTACGGGACTGAACTGGGGACCTCCTTTAAAGATGGATTATCTGTAAATGCAAAATGGGGCGCAACCGATCCGGAGACATCCGTACAAAACGGCAGGTGGCAGGTTGGAGCGATTATATATAAGGAAGTTGTAACACAACCGGCTCCGGTTCCGGTTTTTACGGGCGCGCTCATTGGTGACGCAACTCCTTCCAGACTCGAAATGACTTACAGCCTGACCCTGACCAGCATCGTCCCTGCCGCCTCTGCTTTTACAGCTAAGGTTAATAATGTCATCCGTAACGTCAGCTCTGTAGCCATCTCGGGAACAAAAGTCCTGCTTACCCTTGCAAGTCCTGTAGTCTATGGCGACGCAATTACCGTTGCGTACACCAGGCCATCCGTCAATCCATTGCAGACAGCTGCCGGCGGACAGGCTGAGTCACTCGCTTCACAACCTGTTGTGAATAACAGAAGTGCACCGGCAAACCAGCCTCCGTCGGTAAGCATCTCTTCTCCCACAAAGAGCCATGCATTCATTTCACCGGCTACGGTCACGATTGATGCCGCAGCTTCTGATCCTGACGGAACAATCAATAAGGTTGAGTTTTATAATGGCACTGTCAAACTTGGTGAAAGGACAACAGCACCATGGTCATTCACATGGAAGGAAGTACAGTCAGGAACCTATACCCTGACTGCCGCTGCTACCGACAATTCAAACTCCAGGACAGTATCCGAAGCGGTTACCGTTGTGGTTGAGAAAGCAGCAACTGCCATCAACCAGGCCCCTTCAGTAGCCATAACCTCATTCACCGGTAATGCTACCATTGAGGCGCCGGCTACAATAACATTTACGGCTGACGCAACTGACACGGACGGTTCAGTCGTTAAAGTCGAATACTATGCCGGCCAGGAGAAACTTGGCGAAAGTTTGACTTATCCCTGGTCCTTCAGCTTTGAATTTAATGAAGCCGGTACATACGAAATCATTGCAAAAGCCTCCGACAATCTTAATTCAACCGCTATGTCGGCGCCTGTAACGTTATCAGTAATCTTAAAGAGAGAATATCCTGATCTCATAAACCTGTACCCCAACCCGAATGACGGTAATTTTACAGTGGATATGAATTTGATTGCGGAGTCTGACGGTCAGGTTATAATAACTGTTGTAAATCTGTCAGGGAAAACTATTTACAGAGACATAATATCTCCCGGGGAAACAGTCAGGCAGATTGACATCACCAACTCATTATCCGGAAACTATATCCTTGTTGTCACAGGTCGCGACAGAATCCTTTCGACCAGGCAATTCATTAAAAATTGACCTCTAAGCGCCAGGCCATACCCTGCCAAGGCACTTTTCGCCGAATACCAATAACCTTTATTGAACCTTGGTTTAAGCGGGTTTGTCAAAATTTTATTGTCAATCATTGAAATCGGGTCTTATTTTGACCCGTGCAAGTGTCATTAACTGTTTAAAAGTTTTTCATTGCCTGAATACTTATTCAAATGAGGTATCCGTTAAATAACTATCAAATCGAACATCAAATTTCAAATAAAATGTCAATTGACCGAAAAATACCGGGTTTAATTTACTTTTTGTCTTTTCTTTCCGCAGCACTGTTACTCAGCAGCTGCGTAAATGACCCGACTATTCCAGTTATTATTACAGGCCAGGTAACTGATATTACAATCAACTCCGTAAAAATAAGCGGAGAGGTTACTGATGATGGCGGAGCGGAAGTTACGGTACGTGGTTTCTGCTGGGGAATCTCGACCAACCCCACAATGCAGGATGATTTTATCCCCTCGGGCACAGGCCAAGGAGAGTTTACCTCCACGATCGAAACCCTTGAACCAAATACAACTTACTATATCAGGGCATTTGCCCAGAACAGCGTCGGGATTGCTTATGGAAACGAATTAACTTTCACCACCGGTATCGGTGCCCCGCAAGTGACTACGGGCACGGTTTCCGGTATTACTGCCACTTCAGCCGTTTGCGGCGGTACTATTACATATAATGGAGGGGCAGAGATCACAGCACGGGGCGTCTGCTGGAGTACATTACCGGAGCCTGATCTGGAGGATTCGTTTACAACAACCTACACAGGATCGGAGGCTTTCTTCAGCACAATGACAAATCTGCTGCCCGGCACAAAATATTATGTCAGGTCATATGTCAAAAACAGTTCCTGGACTGTCTATGGTGAACAGGTATCCTTTAACACCAAATTAGCGGATATAGAAGGCAATCTTTATAACGTCATAATCATTGGTCAGCAGACCTGGATGGCAGAGAACCTGAAAACAACAAAACTAAACGACAATACACCAATCCCAAATGTGGAGGGTGATGCCGAGTGGATTGCCCTTTCCACCACGGCGTTTTGCTGGCTTAGGAATGAAATTCAGTATAAAGACGTCTACGGGGCATTGTACAACTGGTATACGGTCAGCACCGCGAAATTATGCCCCGAAGGATGGCATGTTCCGACCGATGATGAGTTCAAGGTTCTGGAACAATCCCTGGGCATGACAGCCGCTCAGGCCAACCTGACCGATTGGAGAGGCACTGACCAGGGAGCTAAAATGAAGAGTACAACCGGTTGGGCTGATGGTGAAAACGGAACCAACAGTAGTGGATTCTCCGCACTGCCAGGAGGATATCGATTTGGGCATACGGGTGCATTTAATGGAATAGGCATGCTAACATATTGGTGGAGCTCAGAGAATAGTGAACTGTATGGCTGGTACAGGCGCCTTGACGGGACTGAGTCCGGGGTCTTCAGATCAGCAACATCCAAGGTGGGCGGTAAGTACATAAGGTGCGTTAAGGACTAATACGACGAAACTTTTTTGCAAATGAGCCGTTAAAATTAATTGACATATTACAGCTGCTTCATAAAAATTAATTAACCATTAACTAATTATAAATGACATCATGAGAAAAGGTTTAAGTTTAGCAATTCTAACCAGCCTGATTGTTGTTTCTGTTTCCTTTCAGGGATGCAAGAAGGCAACAGAACCTACCCTGACAACAGTGGAGGTTACTGATATCACCCTTAATTCTGCCTTATCAGGCGGAACCATCACCTCTGATGGTGGTGAGGAGATACTGGACAAGGGTGTATGCTGGAGTACTTCACAGAGTCCTACAATCAGCGATACCAAAACTATGGATGGCAACGGTTCCGGTAATTTTACAAGTAACCTGGTTGGTCTTGCCGAAGGTACGACTTACTACGTCCGTGCCTATGCAACGAATAGTGTCGGTACAGGCTATGGCAACGAAGTGACATTTACTACAGATCAGGTAACAGGTGCCGTGCTGACAACAACGGAAGTATCATCCGTCACTTCAACATCTGCAGTATCAGGGGGTAATATTACGAATGACGGTGGCGGCACAATTACCGCCAGGGGTATCTGCTGGGGCACAGCGCCTAATCCTACAATTGCAGGATCAAAAACAACTAACGGGGCCGGCACTGGCATTTTCACCAGCAACATCACAGACCTGGATGCAGGAATAAGATATTATTACCGCGCCTATGCAACCAACAGTTCTGGTACAACCTACGGCCCGGAATATAACTTCCTGACACCTGTTACTGATATTGAGGGCAATGTTTACAAGACCATCATGATAGGGACGCAGGTCTGGATGGCTGAAAACCTCAAAACAACCAAGTACAATGATGATGCAGCTATTCCTATTGTTACTTTAAATGCTGACTGGATAGCTCTCACAACTGATGCCTATTGCTGGGCACGGAATGATGAGGCAACCTACAAACCATTATACGGTGCATTATATAACTGGTTTGCTGTAGAAACCGGTAAACTGTGTCCGACAGGATGGCATGTGCCGACAGATGCGGATTTCGCTGCACTTGAAGTAAGTCTAGGTATGACCCAGGCAGATGCAAGCGGAACAGAATGGCGCGGTACTGACCAGGGTAAACAGATGAAAAACACCACTGGCTGGAACGACGGACAAAACGGTACTAATACGAGTGGATTTACAGCACTCCCTGCTGGTTACAGGTCATATCAGACCGGGGTTTCAGAGGGTTTAGGCCTTATAACATACTGGTGGACCGCCACTGCAACCAATGATGAGATAGGCGTTTACAGGAGACTGGACGGAGACAATGATAAGGTTTACAGAAACGGAACCTATAAGCGTGCAGGCAAATCAATCAGGTGTGTAAAGAACTAACTGGAAACTAATTTGTTATACTCAATGAGGCTGTCTCAATAAGATAGCCTCATTGTGTTTATTAGAACATGATATACGACTTGCATTGCCGGGCTCCCGGTAACTGATCCGGGAATTGTATATCTTTGAAAACAGAGCGATGAAAAAATTGTTGTTAATACTGTCAATCGTTTTGCTGACTGCCTGCAGCGAAAATAACGAAACAATGAAGAATGTAATATTTCTGCACCACAGCACAGGCTATTCGGTCTGGCTCGGAAAGACCAACCGGTACATTTATAAACTTACCGGAAAAGGCGATGTACAAAGGTTCTTTGATAAATATAACCGGAAGAACCACACCACTTTTCAGGTCAAAGAGCTGTTTTTCCCGAAGAGTGAACCGTATGGTTGGAATAACTACCCATATGATTATTATAACATCTGGGTAAAGAATGCAGGCAATGCGCCTTATATGAAAGAGCCAACGCTGGAGATCCTGACCGGGGAATATGACGTTATAATCTTCAAACACTGTTTCCCGGTCAGCAATATTAAAGAAGACACGGGATCACCGGACATCAATTCTCCAGTAAAGAGTTTAGAGAACTACCGTTTGCAGTATGATGAACTGAAAAAGAAGATACACGAGTTCCCGGGGAACAAATTCATTATCTGGACTCCTGCCGTAAATACTGAAAAACTTATGTCTGAGAAAGAGGCTGTCCGTACTCGTCAGTTCAGGGATTGGGTTATAAACGAATGGGATGAGAAAGGAGACAACATATTTGTCTGGGACTTTTACAAATATGAAACTGAAGGAGGATTATATCTGGCTGAAAAGAATGCTTACAGTCCTGACAATTCGCACCCTGGCAAGGAATTTTCAGCAAGGGTTGCCCCCCTTTTCGGGCAATTCATTATTGATGTTATGGAAGACAAAGTGGAATGATGATTCTAACCCTTTACCAGTTTACCAACGATGAATTTCAGATATATAGTTGACAGGCTCTCGCTGGCTTTTATAGCAAGAGCCGGCAGCATGGTGCGGATTAGATACTGGCGCAGAAAGGGAATGAAGATCGGGGAGAACTGCCTGATCAACAACGTCAACTTTTCAACTGAACCATATTTGATCGAGATAGGCAATCATGTAGCAATAGCTGCAGGAACGGACTTCATAACGCATGACGGAGCGATATGGTGTTTCAGGGAAGAGATGCAAAATGCAGATGTTTTTGGAATGATAAAAATCGGGAACAATGTTTTTATCGGTAATAACTGCACAATTCTGCCAAATACTACTATTGGAGACAACTGTATAGTCGGGGCAGGCAGTACAGTAAGAGGACAGTTCCCGGAGAATTCAGTAATAGTGGGAAATCCTGCAAAAGTGGTACTATCAATGAGCATGCAGAAGCTTTTTTATCTTCAAAATCCCGGGTTTCTCAAAATACGGAATCTTTTACCTTCTGAAAGAAAAAGGATTATCAAGAAGCAATTTAATATTGAATAGCTGATGCCTTGAATAAATATTAATTTAATGTTTTATCAGTTCCTGGCCATGATTATCAATAAAAAGGCTGCAACTCTCAGGAAGCGTAATAATGATTTTTAATTCATTCATTTACATAGTATTCCTGCTGACTTGTGTTGTTATTTATTTTATTATACCTATTAAAATCCGATGGGTATTACTGCTCCTTGCAAGCATCGGATATTATATGTCATTTATTCCGGTTTTTATAATTCCGGTTCTGATAATTGTTATAATAAATTATTTTCTGGCCACGAGAATGGCTTCAATGAAGGAACCCAGAAGCAAATATTACGTTGTTCTTGGCATTGCATTCAATATAATGATACTTGCATTTTTTAAGTATTTCAATTCCATTTTCCCTGATAACCATTTCCATTTGTACACCGTAGATCTGTTCTACCCGGTTGACCCTGTTTATAAGATGATGCTTCCCCTGGGATTATCCTATATAGTTTTCACTGTAGTAAGTTATCAGATTGAGGTAAAAAGAAAAAATATTGAGGCTGAAAAACATTTCGGCTATTTTTCACTTTACATGCTATTCTTCCCAAAAATTGCACAAGGACCAATTGAAAGGCCTCAAACCCTCATCCCTCAGTTTAAAATGGACCATCCATTCAATTATGAACTGACCGTTGAAGGATTGAAATTAATCTTATGGGGCTATTTCAAGAAACTTGTAATTGCAGACAGGCTGGCAATATATGTAGATGCTGTATATAACAATAGCGAACAACACAACGGAACCACCCTTATAATTGCAACAATATTCTTTGCATTTCAAATATATGCTGATTTTTCCGGCTACACGGATATCGCACTTGGTTCTGCCAAATTATTTGGTTTCAACCTGACTGCAAACTTCCGAAGGCCTTACCTGGCTACATCAATAAAAGATTTCTGGGACAGGTGGCATATTACGTTTTCTACTTGGCTTCGTGATTATATTTTTCTGCCCGTTGCTTACTTTCTGGCAGGCAAAATGAAGAAAGAAAAGTATCTATTTGTATCAGCTGATAGATGGATTTACCTGATTGCCATTTTATTTACTTTTATTATTTGCGGTTTGTGGCATGGCGTGGGCTGGACCTATCTCATCTGGGGGATTCTGTTCGGATTATATCTTACCTGGTCACATTGGACAAAAAATTTGCATAAATCACTCAGAAAAAAGCTACATATCAGGAAAACATCAAAACCTTATTTATTGTATAAAATCATTACTACTTTTTTTCTTGTGTCTTTTGCCTGGATATTCTTCAGAGCTGATTCGATAAGTGATGCCTTTCAGGTCATCAGGAAAATATTTACCACTTACGGCAAGGTCTTTTATGAGAATCCTTCAAACCTCATTTTTTCCTTTATGGGAATTATAATACTGTGTGCAGTTGAGTTCAGACAAGAGTATTTCAGCACCAAATGGCAAATACTTTACAGTAAGTATCCTATTGTACGTATTGCCGGTATTGTCTTTTTGGTATTAACAATTCTCTTAATTGGTGTTTTTGACGGAGGACAATTCATTTATTTTCAGTTCTAACCATTATATCTGATGACTATAGAATTGCCAAAAAATAAACTACTGAAGTTCTTTTTTAAAGTGCTATTAATAGTTGTACTGATATTGGTTTTTGACCGATGCATCGGCACATTAATGAAGACATTCTACTTCCGTCAGGAATCAGGAACTTACTTCAGAACAACCTACTCAATAGACAGCACTAACGCCAAAATAATAATCTTAGGGTCCTCCAGGGCAAACCACAGTTATGTACCGGAGATCTTTGAAGATAAATTTATGTCGACATGTTACAATACAGGCAAGGATGGTAACTTCATTTTATTTAATTATGCAGTTTTTAAGGCGATCTGTAACCGCTATGATCCCGAAATAATCATTTTTGACATAAGGCCTACAGATCTTGCTTTTAATGCATTTGAGTATGATAGATTATCTGATTTACTCCCTTATTGTCATTCTCATCCGGAAATAGATGAAATCGTAAGCCTTAGAGGCCCGTTTGAAAAAATCAAACAGTTCTCCGAAATATACCCATATAACTCTATGATATTCAGGATAGCGATGGGAAACCTTAATTTCAATAAAACAAGAGAGCAAGATGAAAAAGGGTATATGCCATTTTTCACAACAATGCAATCTGAAAAAATTGACACTCTAATAAATGTGCCGTTCAAAGTTGATGAGATAAAAATTGATGCTATAAAGGATATTATTTCGACCTGTCAACAGAAAAATATCGCCCTTATATTTGTTTTCTCCCCTTTCTGGTACCTCATGCAGACAACCCCTGCGGACAATATTCTCAATGAATTATGCTCACAAAATGGCATTCCTTTTATTAATATGTCGAACGATTCAACCTTTATGAATAATCCGCAATATTTTGCAGATAAAAGCCACCTGAATGATGAAGGAGCAAGAGCTTTCTCTTCATTGTTGATACAAAAAATTAAAGAAGGTGATTGGGGAACCGTAAAAAAAAGAGGCGATCCGTGAAGATTGCCTCTGAGCAAATTAACCGAAGACATCATCTTTTGTTCACAGTATTCCGGCCTTTTCATCCGTGTCAATTAGTTCAATATTAATCCCATGCTTAGCCAACATAAAGGCTATTTTATTATTGTTAAATGCCTCACCTGGTTGAGGTGACACAAGGGTTAATAATCCTTTGCCAGTCAATTCCCGTATTTGCTGATCTATATTGTGGCACTTAAAACAAATGTGATGAAAACCTCCTCCTTTATTTACGAAATTGATCAGTGACTGATTTCCTTCAACGGGTTCAATTAGCTTTACCAGTAAGCTGTCATCCTTTGACATAAAGACAACCTTTACCTTCTGAAGCGAATTCTCAATAACTTCCGTCATTTGTCTGTATTCAAAAACTTCAGTCCAATAAGTTATACCCTCATGGATATCTCTGACAGCAAAACAAATATGATCTATCTCCATTCCAGTATTCATTCAATTATCGTACCCCACCGAATTTTTCCTTTATTACTGTCAGGAGAAATTTATTATTTCCAATGAGATACCTGCGCCACATACGTTTGGGCTCCTGGATAAGCCTGAATACCCACTCAAGTCCTTTATCCTGCATCCACTTTGGAGCACGCTTTGTCCTGCCCGACAAAATATCGAAATAGCCACCTACCCCGAGCACATAGTTAACATCAAGTTTGTCCCGGTATTTGTCGAATAATAATTCTTTTTTGGGTGAAGACATCCCTATTAACAGAATATCAGCCCCGGATTGATTAATCTGTTCTATAATCTTGCTTTCTTCCTGAGGTTGATAAAAACCATTTATGCATCCTGCAATCTTCAATTCAGGATAAGTGAGTTCAAGATTAGCCCTGCACTGCGAGAGCACTGCATCCGTGGCCCCGAACAGAAAAACACTGAATTTTTGATCTGCTGCCATTGCCAGAACACCATCAGCAAGATCAGGCGTGGCGACCCGTTCGGGGACTTTGTGACCGAGACACCGCAGTGCCCATACAACGGACATTCCGTCAATATTAAGAAGGTCAGCACTATTGAT
>JBAQCK010000033.1:0-16271 GCA_049294075.1 Bacteroidales bacterium
AAACTTCTGAAGGAAAAATGCAAAACGAACCGGTTCAGGTATATAATAATAGGTTACGGACCTCTGGAGAAAGAAATCAGGTCAATCGCCCATGATCTGGAAATAACGGGTGACATCCGGATAATGATAAATCCCCCGGATATTCCTGAGATCCTGAGAAACAGTGATATTTTTCTCAGCACCTCACTTTTCGAGGGTGTGTCCAATGCCATAATGGAGGCTATGGTGGCAGGATTGCCAATTGTGGCCACTGAGGTTGGCGACAACAAACAACTGATCAGAAACAGCCATAATGGCTATCTTGTTCCATGCAGGAATACCGGGCTGGTGGTTCAGAAACTTGGATACCTCTGTGAATCAGAAGAGAAAAGGCGTACTTTCGGAAGGAACAGCCGGCTGATCCTTGAAAGGGATTTCTCAATGTCAAAACTGGTCGACAATTATATAAGTCTTTTTGACAGGCTGGGAGGCAAATAAATCAGCTTAAATGAAAATAGGTGTAATAGGTACAAGAGGATTTCCTGAAGTTCAGGGTGGTATTGAGACCCATTGCCTGGAGTTGTACACGAGGATAGCACGGAATCAGGATGTCACCATAACGGTTTACAGGCGTACGCCGTATATTAACGATTCCAACAGGAAACCCGTGTACAAGAATATCAGGTTTATTGATATCCCCGTTCCAAGAAGCAAGAATTTTGAAACTTTCCTTCATTCCTTCCTCGCCACCGTTCACGCTATTTTCCAGGGATTTGATATAGTTCATTATCATAACACAGGTCCCGGATTCTTTATCCCGCTGCTCAAAATTTCGAGGGCTAAAATCTTTTTTACATATCACAATGTAAGCTACACACAGAAGAAATGGAGCCGGTTTGCCAAACTGTTCCTTGGTTCTTCCGAGAAGATCAGTATGACTCAGGCTGATCATGTAATCTTTATTTCAGAAATCATCAGATCTGAGATGCTTGCAAAATACAAGGTTAAAAAACATCATGTAATCCCAAACGGGGTTAACCTGCCGGTAAAATCAGAGAAATCAGATTACATTGAATCTCTTGGGCTTCAAAAAAAGAAATATGTCATTGCGATTGGCAGATTTCTCGAAGAGAAAGGATTTGACTATCTTATCAGGGCTTTTGTGAAAGCAGACCTGGGGGACTATAAACTGGTGATTGCAGGCGACACTGATTACCCGACTGAATATTCAGACAGGTTGAAGGCCAATGCCACGGAAAACGGAGTTGTTCTCACCGGGTTTATTAAGGGGGAAAAGCTTAATCAGGTTTTTACCTGGGCCTCGCTGTTTGTAATGTCTTCCTTCGAAGAAGGATTGCCCATTGCACTTCTCGAAGCAATGAGCTACGACATAAAAGCGCTTGCAAGCGATATCCCTGCAAATCTGCAGGCAGGTCTTGATAAAGATGATTATTTCAGGGTGGGAGATGAGGATGACCTGAGTAAGAAAATTGTCTGGAAATTGAAATCGGGAAAGGAGAATAATTTCAGTGAGATCCTGAACCGGCGTTTTAACTGGGACACTATTGCAATTGAAACTTACAATACTTACATAAACTATAAAAATTAAAATGAAGCTTAGAGGAGGAATAATTGGTTTGGGCAAAATGGGATTATCCCATGCTGCCATTGTCGGCCCCCATCCTGATGCTGAACTGGCAGCGGTATGCGACACTTCTTCGTTGATCCTGGATGCTTTCCGGAAGTTCACCGGTGTCAGTTGTCATACAGATTACAAAAGGATGATCGATGAAGAGAAACTGGATTTCGTGATTGTCGCAACACCGACGCGGTTTCATTATCCCATCGTAAAATATGCTCTTGAGAAAGGGATTCATACTTTCTGCGAAAAACCTTTCAGCCTTAAGCCCCTGGAAGGGGAAGAACTGGTAAATCTTGCCAGGGAAAGAGCGCTGGTTAACCAGACAGGTTACCATAATCATTTTATCGGGACCTTCATCGAACTGAAAAGGTGCCTGAAAGAGAATATAATAGGGGATCTCGTTCATTTTACCGGTGAGGCCTATGGGCCGGTGGTCACAAAGGAAAAAGTCGGAACCTGGCGTTCAAACCCCGAGGAGGGGGGAGGCTGCCTTTATGATTATGCATCTCATGTCCTTAATCTTATCCAGGAAATTGTTGGAATCCCGGTGAGCGCGAAGGGAACACTTCGCAAGAAGATATATTCAAAGGATGTTGAGGATGCGGTTTTCTCAATGCTGACTCTTGATAATGGTCTGACAGGTGTTCTTTCAGTGAACTGGAGTGATGAAACATTCAGGAAAATGTCCACATCCCTTACTTTGTTCGGCAAAAAAGGAAAAATCCTCTGTGATGCGACTGAGATCAAAATCTACCTGAAGGAAGCAAATCAGAAGGAGAACCTTGCAAAAGGATGGACAATCAAATACATAACCGAATTTGCCATCCCGGTCGACTTTTACCTTCGGGGAGAGGAATACAGCGCGCAAATTGACAATTTCATAAGCTGTATAGTGAATAAAAGGCAAAATGAAATAAATACCTTCAGTCAGGCTTTGAACACTGACAGGGTTATCGACTTGATTATTGCGGATTCAAAAAGTTAAAATGACAGTTATGGACAAAGTATTATTTGGTGATAACCAGTTTTTCGCGGTTAGCCACCTCTCAGATGAGAAATCCCGTGAACAGGCAATCCGCTTTAAGGATGATTCTGCCATTATCAGAGTGCTTGACCAGGCAATGGAGACCGGTATAAACACATTTATGTGTACCACTCACGACAGGATTGCAAATATAGCCGGGCATATGAGGAACCATCCGGACAAGTACGGGAATTTCAATATATTCCCTTGTATGCCCTATGCTCACAAGTATGCCAATGCAGTTACTGATCTTGGAATTGCAGGCACCATTAAACAATATGTTCCGGGAAATATTTTCAACACTTTTACCAAGGGAGGTGTGGCCTTCCTCAGAAAAGACTTTATCGGTTTGATGGAATTACTCGTTGATGCCGAGTTGAAAATGTTCAAGGGAATAAACACTCCGGTCATATTCATACAAAATGTTGTTGTTGATATGGTTCTGGGGCTTAAAATGTTTGAGGTTTTCAAAGCCTATGATTCATATATCAGGAAGAAATATAATTCAGAGCCCGGATATATTACGATGAACATGCCGGCATTGTACGAGGCTCTGTCATCGGTTGGGATAACCAACCCTATAATTTGCAGTTCGATCAATAAGCTCGGGTTCAGGATGTCGGGAGGGAAGGAGATCTATGAAAAATACCTGGCCGAAAAACAATTCCGTCCGGTAGCAATGCAGGTTCTTGCAGCAGGGGCTTTGCGACCGAAGGAAGCTATTGAATACCTTGGCCAATTCCCGAAAATTGAATCTGTGCTTTTCGGCGCCTCTTCAAAGAATCACATTCAGGAAACCAAGGACCTTATTGAAAAATATCTGACCCGATAACGGTGTCTTTAATATTCAATCCGGGGAAATTCTGGCAAATTAAAATGAAACCCACATGTGTCAAACACACAAACAAGTATGGATATTTTTTTCAACCATGTGGGTTCCATCAGACCATTAAATTAAAAATATTATACTGATGAAATGGAGTTTATAAAAGGAGTATGGAACGGCATTTTAAAGTTGTATTATCTTAAATGCAGTGACGAGAGACGTATAAAACACCTCCGGAAACTTGGAGTCAGGATCGGCGACAGATGCAGGATTAGAACCCTGAAGTTCTCTTCTGAGCCATACCTGATAGAGATCGGCGATCATGTCGCGATAGCTGCAGGGACTGAATTCATAACTCATGATGGCGCCACCTGGGTATTTGAAGATGACGTGGAAGGAGGCGGAATCTTTGGAAGAATTGTAATAGGCAATAATGTATTCATCGGGATAAACTGTATTATACTTTCAAATACCACTATCGGCGATAATTGCATTATTGGTGCTGGAAGCGTAGTCAGGGGACAATTCCCTGAAAATTCCGTCATTGCAGGTAATCCGGCCCGGATAGTATCAAAAACCGGAGTCCAGAGGATGCTGTCGAGGCAGAATCCGGGATTGCTTAAGACCAAAGGTTGCACAGTTGCCCGGAAAGATCTTCTGGTAAAGGATCATTTTGGAATAAAATAAGGAAAAAACAGCGAGGACCGGACTGCTAATTTATTACAGGATATCTGCCTTCTCGTCCGTATCTATCAGTTCAATATTTATCCCGTATTTAGCCCAGAGAAACGCTATGTCGTGATTATTGAATGCTTCCCCCGGCTGGGGCGGCACAAGCGTGATCAACCCTTTATCCTTTAGATCTTTTAATCCGTCGTCAATTTTATCGCACCTGAAGCACAGGTGATGGAAGCCGCCCCCCCTGCTTACGAAACTGACCAGCGTCTTGTTGTCTTCAAGGGGCTCAATCAGCTTTACCATAAGGCTCCCTTCCTTTTCAAGGAATACAACTTTAACCTTCTGGAGTGAATTGATGACAATCCCCGTCATCTGCCTGTAGCCAAATACTTTCTCCCAGTAGGCGATACCTTCTTCAAGATTTTTCACTGCAAAACAGATGTGATCGATAACCATATCAGAGCTTGCCTTTGATTTTCTTACCTGTGGCGCTTATTACTAGTTGTTCCTTTATCTCAAAGATCTGCGGCACTTTGTAAAGCGCCAGATGCCTGGTGCAGTGATGTTTGATCCTTTCAATCATTTCATCCCTCCCGTTATCGGACCGTATCACCACGGTGGCTTTTAATGCCTCTCCCTGGATCTCATCCTCAACACCTTCAATCGTACAGTCCACTACTTCAGGTATCTCAAGAATCACGGCCTCGATTTCCTTGGGACTTATTCTCTTTCCTCCGACTTTTATTATCTCTTTCTTTCTTGCAGTCAGGAATATGTAGCCGTCATTGTCGACTGTACCCAGATCACCGGTAAATAACCATCCGTTCCTGATGGCATTCCTGGTTCCCTCTTCATCTCCGAAATAGCCAGGCATTATATTATCTCCCCTGGCTATCACTTCCCCGATTTCTCCCGGTTTAATAAGCTCTCCTTTTTCATCGACTACCTTAAGTTCCACTCCGGGTATTCCCTTACCCATTGAGCCTTTTTTTGCTTCATAGAGCTCAGGAGGAAGATAAGACAATCTGGCAGTGGCTTCAGTCTGACCATACATCACAATAAAGGTGATCTCAGGATGGCTGCTTCTGAACTCATCGATGAATATAGGTGCAAGCTTACCCCCGGCCTGGGTTACATATCTGAGATCAGGGAAACGGGTGGTCTTGAAATTGTCGGATTTCCGGAGCAATATCTGAAAATGACTCGGAACACCGGCAAAACCTGTGCATTTATGTTCCAGAAGGTCCCTTATTACACCGCCGATGAAAATGAAGGAATTATTTAATACGATTGATCCTCCAACCCTGAGATGGGTATGAAGCAATGAAAGCCCGTAGCAGTAATAGAACGGCAGTACAACAAGCATCCGGTCGTCTGAACCCAGTTTCAGGTATGTAACAATTGATTCGGTATTGGCTGTCAGATTTTTGTGCGAGATCATTACTCCCTTGGGAATTCCGGTAGAGCCTGAAGTGAAAATAATTTCAGCGCATCTGTTGTCATCAAATCCTTTATCCTGATCCGGGAGAGGTGCGCTGAATTCGTCTCCTCCCGGTGTGTCAGGGAATATCGATCTTAATGTTCCAACATTTGTCTTTCTTTCAACTTCACGCGTCATGAAGATCAAAACGGGCTTTGTCAGATTCGAAATAAACTCAAGATTCTCCTTTTCGATATTGGGATCCAGAGGAATGCAAACATTACCCGACTTGATTATAGCAAAGTAAGCCGTAAGAAAAAACTTGTTGTTTGGCGAAAGAAGCAGGATATTCTTATTTATACCGAATTCCATTCTGAGCCGGGAAGCAAGACGGAGCGAGGAATTATGCAGCTCTCTGAATGAGACATTCTCTCTGCCGACCAGAAAAGGTTTTTCAAGCTCGGATGTTCTCTCAAAAAAATAATCAAAAGCATTCATGGCATAAAATCTTAATTTATTCTGAATAATAATCCCGGAGCGGGGGCATCCTGAGATATTCAGTTGTCCTGCGCTTACGGTCAAAATTTCTGAACAACGCTTCGACTCTTTCAGTCGTTTCGCCCATAACCTGAGCAACCTCTTCAGGAGGATAGCCATTCTCAAATCCATACCAGAATATGTCCATCATCCTGAACGGTAGCTGATAAAAGAATTCTTCCTGGGTTTGCGCTGCAGAATAGGTATCAGTTGTCGGGGTCCTGTCAATTATTGACTGAGGAACACCAAGGTAGTCTGCAAGCTGGTACACCTGGGTCTTGTAAAGATTCCCGATGGGCATCACATCACCTGCTCCATCTCCAAACTTAACAAAGAATCCCTGTTCCTGTTCGTGCTTATTGGGAGTTCCGATCACAGCATAGTGGAGGGCTTCGGCATGGTAGTAAAGGATTGACATCCTTGATCTCTGCTTGAAATTTGATGCTGCAACAATCTGAAGATATTCCCTTGCATGCAGGATCTTGTCTTGCTGTATCCCGTTTTTGTCAATGATGCTCAGGGTAAACAGCGGGGGGAGGTTACTGTAAAGTCCGCTTTGCCTGATCCCTATCTTCATCTTGTATGTTTTTGGATCATATTCGGGGAAAACCCTTTTTACGGCCTCATCCCTTCTCCTGTAGCAGCCGAATCCGTCAAGTGCATCAGTAATTACCTCCTTAATTGTCTTAACTCCGAATCTGGCGGCAAGCTCAAGCGCAAGTTCCTCGCTATCAGGACTTGAATCTTTTTCCGGCATAATAATTCCGGTTACCTTGCCGGGGCCAAAGGCTTTAACCGACAAAGCCATACATACTGAGGAGTCTATCCCGCCGCTGATGCCTGTCACTGCCCCGTTCCTTTTAAAATTAACAAGGACATCCTGACGGAGTTTTTCGATTATTTCGGCTGTTGCCTTTTCAGGACTTTCAAGCAGGATTATTTCCTTCGAAAAAGGTGCTTTGGTTTTCATCTTTCTTTATTATGTCGCATCAATTATTTTCAGGTTATCAAGGGTTCCGTTAAGAAATTCCCCGTTCTGTCCTTGAACGAATAAATAGTGAAGCAGGTGAGTTGATATCACCGATGCAAGGACCATATCGTCGACTTCCGATGAGTTCCCTGACTTTTCGATCTTCTGGAGAAGTCCGGATATCGAATTGAAGTCAAATATCCCGGCTCTTTCGAATGCTTTGGGAGTCAGCATCTCACGTACATATTCCGCAGGTTTTGCAGAGATGAAGGCACTCTTGATGGGAGCCCTGTAGGCCTGTTTGGAACGTTTCAATATTGATCCGGGAATCTTATTCTTCATCAGCTGCTTAAGAATATACTTCTCATCCAGGCTGTGAAGCTTGAAATCCCCCGGCAGACTGTTGCAAAATTCAATTACCCTGTAGTCGAGGAAGGGATACCGCCCCTCAACCGAGTTGGCCATTGCCATGCGGTCGCCCTGTGAGGACAGAAGATAGCCCGACATGAATATCGATGTTTCAAGCCACTGGGCTTTCTCCAGATAGTCCCATTTGACAAAATCCCCGGGAAGCTTGTTCTCAAGGTCGTCCAGAATGGAATACCCGTCAAGCTCTGATTTTGTCGTTCCGGAGAAATGTTTTTTGATATGGTTTGAATTGTTCCACCTGAGAAGATGAGAATAGAATGGATTCTGGATCTCTTCGAGCTTGTACCCATAGAACATCTTAAGGATGGCAGGATTGGCCTGCTTCATCTGTGGGAGGTATGGGTATAGTTTCGTGAGAAGCGTTGGCCTTAAGGTCGAATCAGGCTGTTTCGCCCAGAATCTCCTGATCTTTGCTTCCTTGAAAATATCATAGCCTGCCAGCATTTCATCGGCGCCCTCCCCGGTAATTACTACCTTAATGTTGTTTTTCCTTACAAGGCCTGACAGGAGGTACATGGGTGCAGGCGCAGTTCTTGTTACAGGGGTTTCAGAGTGCCATACCACCCGTGGAAAACTGTTTGAGATCTCTTCAGAGGTGCAGGTTATTGACCTGTGCCTGGTATCAAGGAAACTGACCGCTTCATTCTGATAGGAAGTCTCATCGAAATTGGGATCCTCAAATCCAATTGAAAATGTATTCAAAATCCCGGGTTCAATCTCTTTGATCATGGCAACCGTGGAACTGGAGTCAAGCCCGCCTGACAAATACGCGGCTACCTCGACATCTGCCCGCAGCCTTATTCTTACCGCATCACGCAAAAGTACGCCAAGTTGTTCAACAGCGTCAGGGAAGCTGATATTATTAAAGCTCCCTGTGTAGTTCAGGCGCCAGAATTGTTTAATAATTAATCCCTTGCGGTTGTACACCATATAATGCCCGGGAGATAGTTCATAAATATCCCTGAATGCCGTTCCGGGAGTTATGGCGGTCCAGAATGTATAAATCTGTGAGAGATTTTTAGTTGACAGTTCCGGGGATATATCTTTTTGGGCAAAAAGCGATTTTATCTCTGAAGCAAACGACAGGCCTCTGTCGGAATTATGATAGAAAAGCGGTCTTATCCCTATCCTGTCGCGGGCTAAAAATACCTCTTCCTCCAGGGTGTCCCAGATTGCAAAGGCAAACTGGCCATTGAGCATATTAAGGCATTCTTTTCCGAACACCGAATAAAGCTGGACAAGAACTTCGGTGTCGGAATTTGTTCTGAATGAGACTCCTTTCTTAAGAAGTATTTCTCTGAGCTCCCTGTAGTTGAAAATCTCACCGTTCAATATTATCCAGTAACGTCCGGTGGAATCAGACAATGGCTGCTGACCGGTCGAAAGGTCAATAATGCTTAAACGCACGTTGCCGAGGGCAGCAACCGGAGAAAGGTATACGCCGCTTTCGTCGGGGCCACGGTAATTTATGGCGCAGAGCATCGCTTCGATTACCGGCCTGCTGTTTGCTTTGCCTTTGTAATCAATTATTCCCGCGATTCCGCACATGACTAATTTCCGTTTTTACGTATTATAAAATCAGTAATCGCGTTGATTGATTCAAAATTCTCTTCCACAAGGTCTGAATCGGTGGTCTTGATTCCGAAGTTTTCTTCCAGGAAAGTAATGAGAACAACAAAACCCATGGAGTCAAAATAACCCTCCTTGAAGATCAGGGAATCATCCTTTATCTTCTCCTTTTCAACATAAGTTGCCTGTTGTATGTATTCCTTTACCCTCGATTTAATAGATTCAACATCCGCTCCCATGGTCATTTACAGCTTGATTTATTATAAATTAATGAATTGCAAAATATTATAACGGGAAAACCGCTAATTTCTTATGTAATAGTTGCTGTAATGACGGTACGAACTCTTGTGTAGGTTAAGATCGTTATAGATGATATCGAAGTTGGTCAGTTTGTTCGATTTAAGGTTATTCAGGACATTTGCAAAAATATCCTTCCTCGTGTAGTTGTTCCTTATCACCATCAATACCTTTGACGCGTATTTCATCATTAATATTGCATCTGCAACTATGCCTACCGGCGTTGTGTCAATGACAATATAATCATACTTTGTCTTAAGATGATTTATAAGATTGTCCAGCACTCCCGATTCCAACAGCTCGGAGGGATTCGGGATCACGGGCCCGGCGGAAATGAAATCAAGGTTTGTAATTGACGTGTTCCTTATGATTTCTTCAACTGAAGCTTTTTTTATCATATAATTCGAAAGCCCTCTCGTGTTCTCCTCCTTAAGCTTGATATGAAGCGTGGGTCTTCTGAGATCGCAGTCGATAAGTATGGTTTTGTAACCGACCGAAGCAATTGAGGAGGCAAGGTTGAGAGACACGAAGCTCTTCCCGTCCTGGGGCTGGGAAGAAGTAATCAGTATAACCTTCGATTTCTCATGGTCTGATTTCAGGAAGAGAGTGCTCCTGAGGTTTCTGAATGACTCGGAAATAGCCGATTTCGGGAATTCAGCCACCACTGCCTCGCTCTTCAGGTTGTTACTGTAGATCACACTCATTACAGAACGGTGAAGCATGTATTCGGCATCGTTGATGCTTCTTATCTTGTCATCGAAGAAGTCTCTGATAATTAGATATAGAGTTGGCAGAATCAGTCCAAAGAAGAGGGCAAGCATATAATTGACAGATTTCTTCGGAGCAATAATTTTAGATGTGATCGTTCTTGCAGGCTCAACTATCTCGTAGTCGGGGCGTGTTGATGCCAGTGAAATCTGTGCTTCAGATCTCTTCTGAAGAAGGAAGGTGTAGATTTCATCATTCAGGTCAAACTTTCTCTGCATGCTTACCATGTTCATCTCTGTCCTGGGCAGGCTGGAAGCTTCCCTTGACAGCTTGTTCTGACGGTAGTCGAGTTCGTTAAGCGAAAGAGTAAGAGTATTTAGATTGTTTGTGAAATTCTCAACTATTATCTGTTTCTGGAAGTCGATCTTGGCGTCGATCTGGTTAATAAAAATATTTTTTTGGGGATTGCTCCCTGCAAGAAGAGCGGATCTCTGTGAATTGAGGTCATACAGATTGGAAATGAGCTGGTTGATAATGGGATCACTGACATTCATGGCTGAAGGAGGAGTCAGGCCTGAAACATCCTCATTCAAATTAAAGTAGTTTATTACATACGTGAAATATCTTTCCTGGACCTTTAAATTAGCCCTTTCATTTTCAATCTCATTCATCTGGTCGTAAATGCGCTGCCCCTGGAAACTCAGGTCCATCACCTGGTTTGCAGATCTGTAGTTACGGAGTTCAGACTCAGAGATAACAAGGGAATCTGAAATGTCCGATATCTGTGAATCGATGAAACTGACAGTCTTTGAGGCCATATTGTTCTTTTTGTTTAGGTTCTCATCAAGAAATGTGTTGAGATAGTTGTTTAGGAAGGTTATGGTTTTCTCAAGATTGTTTTCGGCAAATTTTATGCTGATTATTGATGCAAGAGGAGATACCTTTTGAATATCAAGCTTCTGAAGATAACTTTTAGAAAGATCATCGAGGTGATTGAACATGAAATAATACTGATACTCCTCGGGACCTTTTCGCTGGTAGCTCTTGTTGTACGCTACGGAGAACCTGAACATGTTATTGCTAATCAGATCATTGAATTTGCAAATGGAGTCAAATTCAACATTATTGTACTCACTTATTACCTGATTGTCAACATAATTATAAAAAGCTACTTTCTTCTGGGATATGGTTAACCTGTATGATGATTCATCAAGAGGAATGATGTACATCTTTGCCCCAATCGGTTGTATATGGGATTTGTCGATTGTGACAGTAAAAGGAGTAAAACCAAACAGTTCGCTAGTCTGAGTGAAGATCTTTTTAAACTCATTGAAATAGCTGACTTCAAGTTTCATGCTATTTACAGTTTTATAGACAAGCTCAAATGAATTGAGGTTGTTTATGTCATTTTCGATGTTGTTCATTGTTTCAAGTGACCGTAATCCGCTGAAAAGTTCATTCGAACTTAGAATCGTTGAAGTTTTGTCCTCAACCGGACTGAGTGAGGCAGAGGCTTCGTATACTTTGCTCGAAAAATGATTGAAGAGAAAAGCGGCTACAAGACACAAAAGTATCATGGCTATATAAAGATACTTCAATGACGCTACTTTCAGTATGAAGTATTTAAGAGGGGCTATTGACGAATCCGGTTCTATTGTTTTTAACATCGCAAATATTTTTTTATTGAATGCTTATCCCTGCAAATACCAGCACACCTATCATTGTTGTGACCGCTGCCAGCAAAGTCGTAAATGTGATATTTGAATAACTTGTTGATATTGATCTCAATGGCTCAACCACCAGTACATCATTAGGCAGTATGTAATAATAATCCTTGCTTGCAATTTTAGAATCCGAAAGATTCAGCCTGTGATGCATTATCCTGTCTCCTTCCTGCCTTATCAGGATGATATTCTTTCTGTTACCATAGCGGGTGAGTCCGCCGCCAAGTGCAAGGGCTTCATAAACATTCAACTTTTCCTGTGAAAAGGCATAGACACCCTGATCCTGTACTTCTCCCAGGATTGATACCTGGTTGTCGATGAATTTTACCAGGATGGTTGTATTGGCAACATATTCACCCAGCGCTTCCTCAATTTTGGTTCCTGCTTCAGCAAGTGTCAGTGATCCGACATTTATCTTCCCTACGAAAGGGAATTCAATATTCCCGGCTTCATCAACGAGATAACCGATCAGGGCATTGCTTGAACTTGAATACCTTGCTTCTTCCGGAGCGGTAAAAATTTCTCTAGTCTGTGGATCAATACTTAGTATCCGGATGTATAATCTATCGAAAGGCAGAATGGTTTTTTGTGTTTTGGGATTTGAAACTGGTTTTTCAAGCTCCTCAATATCGTTGAAGTAGCTTAGTTGATTAACAGGTACGCATGAACTTGCAAATACCAGGAGAAAAACGACAAAGCAGAGCTTGCCGGCAGGGGAAGTGACTTTTTTCATCAGTATATAATTTTGATTTTAAAGGTCTGATGGAACCCACATGGTTGAAAATTATATACATACGTGTTTGTGTATTTGATACATGCGGGTTTCATATCAGAATAAATAATATTTATGCACCAGTTCTGTGAAAAACGGTTTTGATTGTTTTAAGCAAAATTATAAAATCCAACCTGGGAGACCAATTATCAATATAGGCCAGATCCATTTCCATCCATTTGTCAAACTTGACATTGTTCCTGTCGGGAATGATCTGCCAGAAACAGGAAAGCCCCGGTTTTACTGATAAACGTCGCAATTGCCATCTTTTGTATTGCTCGGTCTCACTTTTTAACGGCGGACGTGGTCCGACAAGCGACATCTCACCCTTTAAAACGTTTACCAGCTGGGGTAATTCGTCCAAGCCGGTTTTGCGAAGAAATTTTCCAATCGTTGTTACCCTCGGGTCATCCTTTATTTTGAACGCCGGTCCGTCGGCTTCATTCTGAGCTTCCAGTTCAAGGCGTATCTGATCCGCGTTGGCAACCATGGTCCTGAACTTGTAGAGGTCAAACTGCCTTCCTCTCAATCCAACTCTCGCCTGCCGATATATTACCGGGCCCCGCGATGTGAGCCTGATCACGAGAGCGATAAGCAGGAGCAGCGGAGACAGGATAATGAGCAGAATGCTTGCAACACTCACATCCATGAATTTCTTCGCGGCAAGGGCGGATGCCTTGTAGGGGATATTGCTGAAGGTCATGAATCTGGTGTTCCCTATCTCGGAAGTGTAGGCGTTCGACAGGTCGAAATGGATATCGCCGTGCCTGAGCCGGAATACAACGCCAAGCTCCTCGCACGATTTGATTGTCTTTCTGACTTCTGAGGGATTGACCTCTTTTTTTATATAAATAACCTCATCAATTGTGTCAACCTCCATAAGGTCGTGGATCACCATCTTCGATTTCTCAGGAAGGATCTTGTAAGTTCTTCCGTATTTTTCCATCAGCGGAAAGGAACTTGTGAACATAAATGCTATCCGGTATCCCCAGTCAATATTCCGCCGCACTTCATCAATGAATGGAATGGCTGTCTCATCTGCAATCAGGACCAGATTCACATAATTGAATCCCTTTGCCCTGTAAATCTTGAAAACCTTGTATTCCACCGTCCTTGCAAGGAGAAGGAATAAGAAACCGAGAAATGCAAATTCGACAAGGAATAACCGCGACAGGTACCCGAGTTTAAACACGAAGTAAAGGACCATCAGCATCAGACTGATTGCAACGGCTGACTGCAAGTACTCAAAGATGATGGTGGCATATCTTTTTGTACGGGGGATCTCTGTGGCATTTATTATGTAAAGAGTTATCAGCCAGAGCGGCAATATCGCGAGAAAGATCAGAGTGAGGTCCTTTCTTTCAAAGAAGAAGAAGTCACCTTCTGCCCTGTAATTTATCATGAACGCGATCTGAAACGCAATGGCAATAGCCAGGATATCGATTAATCCAAGGATGACTTTAATAAGGTTCCATCTCTCCAGAAGTGGAATTATTTTAAGCCGGATCAATGTGTTGAAAAAATCCATAATTGCGAATCTGGAAACTGACTTTTTATTTTACAAATATCTTACCAAAAAATGAGATTACAGGACAAGAACAAATATATTAATAATATCCCGGTTTGAAAATTTTGTCAGTCCCCCAGCCGCCTGTTATTCTGTGCCCGGAAATATGTCATCCCATTGATGTCAGTCAGGTCATTTAGGATGAAACCATTGTTTTCCAGAAGTTTAGAAATGCTTTCCTTCGTCAGTGTCCTTCCGCCTCCGCCACTGGTTCCAGAAAGAAGACCCCTGAAAAATTTAACCGGCCTTTGCCGTAAGGATTTCCCAGTCTCTTCTTTGGTTTTGCAGAAACATCCCACGAAGTGTGACTTGCTGGGAAGAAGCCGGAACAGGGCATGCAGAAAGCTTTCAAGATGTGTAACCTGATTAATCTTTTTCATGTTGACAAGCATCCTGATACCTTTCAGGTCATTATGGTCATAGTAATAATGGTGCAGCGACGAAAGAACCATTATATTGGGTTCCCCGGAAAGTCCATTCCAACTGAGATAATTGTAAAAGTCTTTGCCTCCTTCTGAAACCATCTTGTCAAGGACAGAACTGGTCGTTGACTTATCCCCGGACAGCCTTCTCCCGTCGAATTCAAGACCGGCGGTAGCTGCATTAAGAGGCACTCTTTCTGAAACTGTAACTTGTGCCATTTTTCTCAGAATTGATTACGTCATAAAATTATCTGAAAAGGTGACGGCTGTCAAGTGGATGGCGCTCACTTACCTGACAAACAGGATTGATAAACAGGATGTTTGTCACGCGATTTGATACGAAAATCACCAGTTACAAACTGCTCATTCACGAATATGGTCTTCAGGTCAAAATTTCATGAAAATTTATGAACGATAATCAACCTTAATCCGGCGGAAACTGGCAGCTTAAAATCTACGGAGCAGATAATCAATGACATACAAAATTAATGATTACCTTTTTGAGCGTGTGCGGGGAATGGTATTAATTTGACTAATAAGCTGATAATTTAGACTAAAATCCGCGGTTCCCGGTTATTATCAGGCAGGATTCTTCCTGCTCTCGGTACAAAAGAACGTGATACTGCTTATTTCTGTCATGTCGACCAGTGCAAAATCATGCGATTCCAACAGTCTGATTACATCCTTCCTGGTCATGAACTTATCGGTTTTTGAATCAATTAAATTGATAAGGCCGTTCAGCAGCCTGGACGACTGGTAAAAGGGGACACCTATTCCTCCATGTATCTTGTTGTCCTTGAAGCAGCCGATAAAGCTGGCTTTGGGGGGCAGAACGCGGTAAACATTCGAAAGGAAAGTGTCTAACCGGTTTATCTCATTGAGCTTTTTTATGTTGATAAGTGTTTTTATTCCTCTTAAATCATTGAAGTCATAATAATAATGATGTATCGACGACAATATCATCAGATTAGGATCCTTTCCCAGACCAAGCCAGTTGATGTAATGATAAAAGTTCTCACCGCCTTCAGCCAGCAGGTTCTCGAAAACAGGATTGTTCTGATTTTCATCCGATGATATTACATTCCCTTCCATGGCTGCGCTAACTGGCTGATAGCTAATATTATCTGGTTTATATGTTACATTTTGTCTTTCCATCAACCGGATCCTTTGAATCCGTTCATAAAATTAACAAATATGAAGGAGGCTGGCAAACTTAATTAGGGATTGTCGAGGTTTTGTAAGGATTATAGAAATTAGTGCTCTACTTATTAAGTCAGTTCATCGACGTTTATCCAATGTTCATCAATAAAAAATATGTAAATATCAAAATTGGAGTAATATTTACGAAAATCCTGAAAAATGTTACCTGAAATTATTGCCTGGCGGAATTAATGACCTGTTAATAAATGAAATACATTTCTTATTAGGAGATTCCGGAAAGTAATTTCTGCAAATTGGCATTTTGACGAACGGCTGATTTAATTGGATGAAAAATGAGTTGTGGCAAGAAAATTAATGGTATTTTATTCATTTACAATAGTTACAGTGCAGTGTAAATCCTGACTTCTGACAATTACTGTGGCAGTGATACCATTGTTTAAATAAAGGATTCATAAGGTTATTCAAGTCAGAGTCCGGAGAGATAAATTGCAGATTTCTTATCATTTATATTAAGAATATTGATCTCCATGAATTGATTCACCACGG
>JBAQCK010000034.1:0-57266 GCA_049294075.1 Bacteroidales bacterium
TAGGCACAATAGACGATCAAATATGGAGACAATCTTCGATGTACTCATAAGAAGGATGGTTTATTCTAAGCCTATTCGCTTACAATCAGTTAATTAACTTGGGCTGTCTAAACGCCTATACCTATTACCTGAATTGTAAAAGGCAATATCGGCAGTCCATCCGTAATCATACACCGAATTACCATTCAGGGGGTTGAGTGTCCAGCTATAATCACTGACTCCCATCGCGGGATTATTGGGTTGCGCATAATAAGCTGCCCACTGGTAGTTGGGTGTATAGGTTGGTCCTGAAATGTGAGTGATTTCAGGTACTCCTGCCCAGACATTAAACTGGTTGATTGTAAAAGTACTGCTGTCGCAAGCGGTTCCAACTGTAGCTTTAACCCAGCCGCTCCCGCTTCCGGTCGGGACAAAAGTAACCGGATTGGCATGAATATTTGAAGGGTTTAGATTCGAACTTGAACTCCATGTAATTATGTTTCCAGAAGGAACATTGTTCAGGGTAAAACTGCCACCTGTTGAACAAATCTGGTTAGGTCCGGTTAAATATGGATTTGCTGGCGCTGATGTTACCGTGAACTCTTTGATTCCTTTAACGGTGGTATTAGAGTATGGGCTGGCAATTGCGACTTTCACCAGACCCTTATTGTTATAAGTGGTATTACTAAGACCGGTAACCGATCCGGTGTATGTATTTCCCGCTGCACAAACATAATTATTGAAGCTTGTCCAATTGTATGTTGCATTGTTAATATTAAGGGTAGAAACATTTACAGCACATCCTTTGGC
Source organism: Bacteroidales bacterium (assembly GCA_049294075.1). Lineage (GTDB taxonomy): Bacteria > Bacteroidota > Bacteroidia > Bacteroidales > VadinHA17 > LD21. Next base: position 790 of record JBAQCK010000034.1, read on the forward strand.
AACACTGGAGGGTTGATCGTCTATTATCAACTCATAGTACTCGAGTGTATAATTATCATAAGGAGAGTCAGCAGGCAGATGGCGAACCAATGGTCCGCTTCCCCATTTGGATATTACCATCGAAGTATTAAAAGAATCAACAATTGCAGAATGAGATGCCCCGTTATAATAGACTTTTTTGTACAGAGCGGGATTATCAACTCTTTTATATGTTGCATTCTGACCTCCGTTCCCATTGAAATATATTGAAACGTCATAATCATGTGGTATCCTTACTGTATCTCCTCCATCCGAGATGTGCCAGGCGAATCCATGGCAGTTGTATATAGAAGAACAGGGAGCGAGAATTTCAGCGTTCCAATCTGCTCTTATAATTGAATCCTGCCACCAGACATTGGCAGCAGCAATCTCCTCATCGGAATAAGTTTCAGTGAACTCTTCAGCATGTAAGAATACACCGGTAGGCGTGTATCTCGTTACTCCCTGGCCGTGAAGACGGATAAAAATGATACTTAATAATAGAAATAAATATACCTTTTTCATTTTACTTTGTGTTTAGTTCTTCCAGGTAATCATCGATGAGTGAGAAGATTTTTAGTTGAGCTTCGTGTCCGGTGTCGGTGAATCTATACAAATCTCCAAGTTCTACCAGATTTTTTATCAGAATATTCTGATCCATTTCTTCTAAGAAAGGGTTATAGCTACTATAATACATTGTCCGCGCCATTACAAAGGTGGTACCTTCGTTGGGACCCCAGGTATACCCGGCATTTCTTACTTCCTGCTTCCTAATGAGTTCGTTGATAAGAGCTATCTTCTGTTCTCTTTTAGCGTCTTCCAGGTATACTTTCTGGGCTAGTAAAACTTCCAGGTTATAAGTGTAGAACTTATATCCCGGTCGATGCAACGGGTCCAGGCTTAAGTCATAATTAACCGTATCAATGGAAATGTACTTTGCCAGCAGGTACTGGAAGGCATCGTCTCTTGATTCCAGTTCCTCATACCAGGAATAGTTGCTTTTACAAAGATCGTAACCACTCTGTAAACCACAACATCCGGCCATAAGCTGATAACCGCTGTTAAAGTTATAAGATCCTGCATCCACTAAATCCTTCGTGTCCATACATGGCCAGTATTTCTCAGGTACTTCACCTGGAAATGTTTCATTGTAAATGCCAGTTGCATATATTTCGCATGGTTCCGGTTCGGGTTCGGGGGACTCGTTATCACAAGAGATAATAAGAGACAACGGAAAAACAAGCGATAGTAATGTTTTGTAAAGTGTTCTCATGGTTCATAAATTAAAGATACGATTAGCTTCAACTACAATTTGTTCAAGTAATTCCAAATTTCCTGAAGTTCCGGTTTCGTCCAGTCTTTTTAATTCAGGATATTTTTCCAACAGCCGGATATAGTCAGGATAACTGTTCATCCGCAGTACCCTTACCTGTATTAAACAAGTGGAGGATACACCATAATATGAGTACTTGTCAAAAGCAATGGTTTTCCCGTTATAAACTGATATTGTTTTTTGGACAAGCGTCTTTGAATATTCGTCTCCCATATTCTTTAAAATGTCAGGCTGAGACAACATTACCTCAATAAATGTAAACTGAAAGCAATACATTCCCTGTTTAACCAGGGTTTCATAGTTCATAACGCTGTCAGGTATCATTTTTCCGTACACCTTCAGGAGTTCAATGCCGGCATCCTGCCGGTTTTCCAGTTCGCGGAATCCGTTAAAAACAGATTTTAAATAATTGTACCCAGCCTGGTTATTGTCGCGGCTTGTAATTAAGATCCACCAGGGATAGTTAAGGCAGGTTTCAACAAGGTTTTCAGTTGTCATTTCACTCAATATACTTTCCGGGATATTGAATGCATTAAGCCTTTCTGAGAAAGAGTCAAGTTGTTTCCATTGTTCTGTACCGGGACGAACCGGGTAATTCCATTCCGCCACTTTTATCTGGGCTTTTACTGAAAGAAACAGCAGTAATAGTAAAGATGTGGAAATGACTCGGTTTAAATTCAAACATTTCATTTTATGTAGGTTTTGGTTCATGTTGCATAACATTAAAGCCGGATTATTACAGATTTAACATTTATCGGAATCATAGTTTAAAACAATAAGACAAACCCGCGCTTTTAAACCGGGGCATCATTATGATCAAACATTGGTTAACACCATTCTTGCTTAAAAAGCAGACCATAGAACATCTGTGTGACAATTTCGAAAATTTAAATGATATTTCAAAGAGAATTTCGTCATTGTTTTTACATAAAGTTTTTTGATCAGCAATATGGAGTGTTGCCCCGACCTACCTATATTGCGACCCATACCGGGGCTTGGCAAATTGTTTGGTGATGCCCGACGGGGCGTTGCCCCGCCCTAAAGAGGGAAGAAATTTCCTGTTAGTTTATTGCTTTTGCCCTGACTGCAATATATGGCCTCCCGGGCAACGGGATCTCAGCCCTTCCGCTGAATTCACCTTCAACGGGAGTGACCGTCATGTTCCATGCATCGATGACTTCCAGTCTGAATTTAAGGTCCTTCGGCAGATTAAATGTTGCCGCGGCCTGCTGGCTGTTACCGTAGTAATACAGGTACCACTCCCTGTCTTTTATTAGATGAGTTTCCTTGTTCCAAAGGTTGTGAAGGGGATATACCCCTTCGGCCGGAGCCTCAGTCATGATCCTGTGAAGGAAGGCAATCCTTTCGGGGCTCTTTCCGTACAATTTTCCACCTTTCGACCACCACAAAATACTTTCGGGATGAAGATAAGTCTCACCGTGGGTGCAGTAAGCTCCCCTGCACCATGATATCCAGAACCGGTTCATCATTTCCTCCGGAGTCAGATTTCCCCAGTCGTTGGGAATATTACCTTCATAAACGCATTCATCTATTATAACCGGCTTCCTGTACAGTTCACGCCAGTCCTGTATGTCCTGCAGATAGGCAGTCTGGATGCTGAGATGTGTTATCCATGGCTTTGAGTGGTTATACCATTCCATCCCGTTGTGGATGCTGCAAAGGTGTCCGTAGGGATCATAAGTCTGTATAATCCGGAAAAACTTCTCCCATTCCTCGTCGGTTTTCCTCATCAGGTCATATTCATTTGCCATGCTCCACCAGACATTCCTGTAGGAAGAAATTCGTGCAATAAGATACCTCAGGTAGAAGGAAGCCTCTTCGGTGTTCATCTTGTCAAAGTTCCATTTGCCCATATCATAAGGATGAAAAAGGATCACATCGGCCTCAATGCCGAGTTTCTGAAGTTCCATGATTCTCAGTTCAAAATTCCTGAAGAAGGCCGGATTGGGCCTTGAAAAATCCCAGCCTTTTTCTTTTGATCCTTCGAAGGGATATAGCGGAGGCTCGTTATTGATATAGACATAGTAATTTTTAGGCATAACGGTCATTCTGATCTTGTTGAAAGCCGTACCCGAAAGAGTGGCCAGTGTCTGGTTTACAAGCTCCTCAGGCTGATGGACCCATGCATAGCAGGTAGTCCCGACAGGATAGTACGGAGTACCGTCGGCATAGCCGAAGTCATAAGTGTTTCTGACCTTTACGGGACCATGATTACCCGTCGATGGATTTGTACATGTGAAACTTCCCTTTTTCGAGTCAAGCTGAGGGATATTGCTTTTTGTGGTATAGGTCCATTCTCCTGTCTGGTCAGGCATGAGTCTTATTTTGTATATGCCGTCACCATCATAAAATCCTTCGCAGAACAATGATCTGTTCATTAGTTTTAATTCGGCGGACAATTGCACATCGGTAAAAGGATTACCGGCAGAAGGTCCTTTTAATTCAAGCTCAAAAATTGTGTACTGTTCAATCTGCCTGGCATCAATAATTGCTGATATCAGGATAAAGCAAATAAGTAAAGTTTGTCTCTTCATCATAATAATATTGAATCATTGTTATTGATTATTCACCTGTTCTCACGACATGAAGCGCCCAATCCTTAAAATTCACTGTTCCGGGGTAATCTTCCGGGCAATTTATTTCCTCAATTGATCCTCCGTGGATCACATCCTTTTTTGATTCACTGTTGTTAACAAGATCGGTCCAGGAAAATGTGAATTCTGAAGAAGCAGGGTAAGCCCTGAGATCAATTTTAACCGACCCGCCATACCTGAGATAAAACAGGTATTCCCTGCCCGGATCGGCCAGGCAGAATGGAGACGGATTTTCAAGCACAAGTTCCGGGTGCGGTTCCAGCTTCCACCATTCAAGTTTCCTCAGGAATTTACCCATAAAACCAACGGAAACCGCTCCCGGATAGAGCATTGTATTGACTGTAAAACTTGTATCCATGGGCCAGCTTCCCACACCTGTCGGACGCTCAGGCAAATGAACTCTCCAAATATGTCCGCCTCCGTATGAGTGTCCGGCTGCTCCCGACATTACAGCACTCCATGCTCCGAATCTGATATCCATTGCAGCAGGGTTGCCTTCGATGAATTCATACCATGGTTCAGTAACCACTACCGGTTTTGCAGGCTGCATCTTGTAAGAATTCTTTATTATCCATGGTATTAACTCGTTGCACCACCTTGCATGACCGGTCTGACTCTGGTTGTAATCGAGCCATGGCTGGCTGTGAATGGCTTCGGCTGTTGACCACTGGGGGGCATCTGCACCACCACTCCACATCGGAGGAGTTGGATGTGCGCCGGTTATCCTTTGATAGGGATCTTCATTTTTTATAATCTGTCCCAGCCTGTTCCAGAATTCCAATGGGAATCCGCCATAGTTATTCATATTATATTCGCCGGCTATTACCCAGATCACATTGTACGCATGCAGCCGGTGAACAACATATTTCCACCACCTTATGATATTGTCTTCTCCTATCGATTTGTCAATCCCTTCACGGCTCCACCAGGCATGGATCCACACTGTTATGCCCTTTGAATTGGCATACCTTATCATTTCTTCAACTTTCCTTATCTGTTCAAGTTTCGGATTTGAAAAGGAAGGATCAAGGAGCGAGCTTTCATTTCCCCATCCGTTTCCGGCAAAGAACAGCTGTCCGATATTGAAACCCTGCTCAGCCCTTGTGTCCGCGAGCTTTTTGAATGATTCAAATTTAATCCTGCTGCTTGTCCAGTCCCACCATGTGTCAGCTATCCACAGGCATGGGGTACCATCGGAATAGGTGAAATATCTTCCTGCCCGTTCTCCTGAACTGTTAACTGTAATAAGACCCCTTCTCAGCGGATTCTCTTCTTTCTCCTTTTCTGTCCACTCACCGACTTTTATTATTCCTTTTTTACCTGAGAGTCCTTTGCCGGATGAAAATGTTTCATACTTCCAGGTCCCGCCTGCCGGAGGTGCAAATCTTATTTTCCAGGTCCTGCCGCCGTCCCAGAATCCGGGAACTGTCAGTATCTTGCCTGATGCCTCACCTTCAGTCCCGGTAAAACGCGCTGTCAGAAACGGATTCCTGTCCGGAGTTATTTCAAGGTAGGGATTTGATGCGGATGTCTTTGAATCAATTGTTATCTCAAATACATCCCAGGGTTTAATTTGATTTTGTGAACTAACCTGATGGAAAGTTGAGGGGTTTAATAATATGGCAATGAAAAGTAATGCAGTTTTTTTTCTCATATCAATACTGTTATTTTATTAACAAAGCCGGATACTTAAACGCCGAAAAGCTTTTTTGCCTCCTCAAGCATAGATACAGTAGCAGTGGCGCCGCATCTGGAAATGCCCAGTTCCTTAAATTTCAAAAGTTCGGTAAGAGTCCGGACCCCTCCTGCTGCTTTAACTTTAACATTGGGAGCAGAGTACTTACGCATAAGAGTAATGTCATGAGCTGTTGCCCCGGAATAAGAATATTTCCCATCTGAGCCCTTTACAAATCCGAAACCTGTTGATGTCTTTACATAATCGGCCCCGGCTCTTGAGCAAATCTCACACAGTTTTATTTTGTGTTCATCGCTGGTGACAAAATCAGTCTCAAAAATAACCTTGGTGATTGCGCAATATTTGTGTGAAGTGCCGACCACTGCTTTTATTTCCTCTTCTATGTAGCTCCAGTCTTCCTGAAGTGCTTTTCCTATGTTAATGACCATATCAATTTCAACTGCCCCGTCCCTGCAGGCTGTCTCGGTTTCAAAGACCTTCACCGCGATTGCTGAATTTCCTGCCGGGAAGCCGATAACACAGCCGACCAGCACATCACTTCCTTTCAATAAATCTGCTGCCTGCTTCACTGCATAGGGCTTTACGCATACTGAAGCAACATTGTATTTTACAGCAACTTTGCATTCCCTTTTCAGATCATCATCCGTAAGCGTCGGGTGAAGTATTGAATGATCTATCATTTTCGCTATTTCGGTAACTTTGTCCATGGTTAGATAAATATTATAAAATTAAATGACTGTCGGCTATAATGGATAAAATTAATAATTACTCTCATAAATACCCCCTTCCCAACCTTCCCCCAAAGGGGAAGGAGCGGGCAGCCTTTCCCCCCTGGGAAACTGGAAAGGGGGTTAAATAGATTTAAAGCAAACTTGTTGATTATTATAATTTTAAGATTATTTATTATATTAACGGCAACTTTTTATTAATGATTTCCAACACTCATGTAAAATTATAATTGTCTTGTTGCCGGCTGTTGGTTAAAGGTAGAATAAATTTTTTTCATACATTGGTGATTTTTAAATAGTAATTCAGACAATCTGTTTCAGGCCCAGGGCCTGAAACAGATTGTTATTCGTAAACATTAAATAAATCGCATGGAAAAGGCAGAAATATTTCTTAAGGATAAAAGGCTCAGAGCCTGTGACTTCAATATCGATCAGCTTGTTGACCTATTCCTCTCAGAGATGAACAGGGGATTAATGGGAGAAACAAGTTCATTAAGGATGATCCCGACATATATTGAAGCTGAGAATGAATTTCTTAAGGATACTCCGGTTATAGCCATTGATGCAGGCGGGACAAATTTCAGGTCAGCACTCATTTCATTCAGCAGCTCCGGACTTCTGGAAATGGAGAATGTATCGAATTATCTTATGCCCGGGCTTGACAGGGAAGTTTCAAAAAAGGAGTTCTTCCGGACTATGGCAGATTTTATTGAGCCTGTGGCTGAAAAATCGGACCGTATTGGTTTTTGTTTTTCCTATCCTACAGAGATTTTTCCTGACAAGGACGGACGTTTGCTGCAATTCTGCAAGGAGGTTCAGGCCCCGGAAGTAATTGGTCAGGTAATCGGAAAGTCTTTGCTTGAAGCTTTGGGAACACCAGGCAAAAAGATTGTCCTGCTGAATGATACCGTTGCAACCCTGCTTGCCGGGAAATCTGCTTCGTTCGGGAAAACCTATGATTCATTTATTGGCTTTATCCTGGGTACAGGTACTAATACCTGCTATATTGAATCGAACGTCAATATTGTCAAAAATCCGGAACTTGACCCCGGAAGGAGTATGATAATAAATATCGAGTCGGGAAATTTCAACAAAGCTCCCCGGACAGAACTGGATATTGCATTTGATAACACAACAATGAATCCGGGCAATTATTCATTCGAAAAGATGTTCTCCGGAGGGTATTTCGGCGGGCTTTGCCTTTTTGTGCTGAAAGCTGCTGCAAATGATGGTTTATTCTCACCCCGGACTGCCGGCAGGCTTAAGGTTTTAAGGGATCTCACAGCCGAAGAAGCCAATGGTTTCCTTGTGGGCTATAATACTCAAACTAATTCTCTTTCAGGTTGTTTCAGTGACGCCGGGGATGCTGGCACAGGGAAATTCATAATTGATAATATTATTGACCGGACTGCCAGACTTGTAAGTGCAAACCTGGCTGCTGTGGTGCTTAAAACCGGAAAAGGCACCGACCCTGAACGTCCGGTATTGATTACGATTGACGGGACTACTTTTTATAAACTGCATAATCTTAAGCTTAGATTTGAAGATTATTTTGCAGATTTTCTGAGCGGGGACAGGAAGCGATATGTGGAGTTCACTGAGGTTAAACAGTCAAGCCTGATAGGCGCTGCTCTGGCGGGACTTATTGATTAATTCTAATATATTAAATATAAGGAGGTTATATGCAACTGGGATTTGTAAGTTCAATACTGCCGGAACTTACCTTTGAAGAACTTGTCGATTGTGCCGCCGGGTTTGGCTATAAAAGTATAGAGGTCTGCTGCTGGCCTCTGGGAAAGGCCGAAAGAAGATACGCGGGTGTAACCCATATCGACGTTGATACTCTTGATGAAGAAGGAGCAGGAAGGATCCTGGACCACTGCCTCCAGAACGGGGTTGAGATATCAGCCCTGGGTTATTATCCTAATCCGCTTGATCCTGATGAGGAGAAAAGAAGGGTTTATGTCGATCACATAATAAAAGTGATTGATGCGGCTGCATTGCTCGGGGTGAATAAAATCAACACCTTCATCGGCAGGAACAAGAACAAATCGGTGGATGAGAATTTTGAGATATTCCACCATGTGTGGCCTGAAATAATCTGGCATGCCGGGGAAAGGAATGTTAAGGTTGGTATAGAGAACTGCCCAATGATATTTACGTCAGACGAATGGCCGGGCGGCAATAATCTGGCAACTACTCCAGCGATATGGCGAAGGATGTTCAGTGAGATAAAAAGCGATCATTTCGGACTGAATTATGATCCGTCGCACCTTCTATGGCAGCATATGGATTACATTAAGCCCCTTTATGAATTCAGGGATAAATTGTTCCACATCCATCTTAAGGACGCGAAGGTACACAGGGATAAGCTGGATGATGTCGGGATTATGGGATATCCGCTTCAGTTCCATTCACCCAAGCTTCCCGGACTTGGTGACATTGACTGGAGCAGCTTCTTTTCCGCACTGAATGACATAAGGTACAAAGGCCCGGTCTGTGTGGAGGTCGAGGACAAGGCTTTCGAGGAGACACTTGAAGACAGGAAAAATTCCCTTATACTGTGCAAAAAGTATCTTGATCAGTTCGTTATCTGATCACTCTGATCTTTTGATATGCAACTAACAACCAATAAACCCTGATCATGAATAAAATCCGTGTTTTCCTGACAGTTCCCGTACTTGCTGCTGTTTTGTTCTCATGCCGCAATAAAGAGCCGGAAAAAGAACAGGTTACTTTTTCACCAGCCTTCACGTCAGATATCGAATCATTCAGGAATTACCGGTATCCCGACTGGTTCCGTGATGCCAAGTTCGGGATCTGGTCACACTGGGGTCCCCAGGCAGTTCCACGCCAGGGTGACTGGTATGCCCGTAAGATGTATGAATCAGACGTGTATAACAGAAGCAAAAACGAGCCGACGGGCAAACCCAGCCGGGAATACCTTTATCATGTTGAACATTACGGTCATCCCTCAGTTTTCGGATACAAGGATATCATTCCGCTCTGGAAAGCTGAAAGATGGGATCCGGAGAAGCTGATGGCGCTTTACAAAAAAGTGGGAGCAAAATATTTTGTGAGTATGGCAACTCACCACGATAATTTTTTCCTGTGGGACTCCGGGATACACAAGTGGAATTCAGTACAAATGGGTCCGATGAAGGATGTTGTCGGACTATGGCAGCATGCTGCAAAGAAAGAAGGGCTTCGTTTCGGAGTCTCCGAGCATCTGGGTGCAAGCTATACATGGTTCCAGCCCAGTCACCGGTCAGATCCTTCGGGTCCTTTAAAAGGTGTGCCATACGACGGGGCCAATCCCGAATACCAGGATCTTTATCACCCGGCTGCGGCTCCTGATGATTTTCAGTGGTATACAAAAGATACCGTCAACCAGCAAAACTGGCTTTCTTGTATAACGGAACTGCTTGATATGTATCATCCCGATCTGCTTTATACCGACGGGGAACTACCTTTCGGAGAGGTTGGCAGAACCATGCTGGCTCATTTTTACAATGAAGACATTAAGAAAAACGGAGGGCAGCCTGAGGCAGTTTACACGTGCAAGCATCTTGTTTCAGAGGGAAGATGGGTCAGGGATATTGAAAGAGGTGCAATGGACTCGATAAGTGTCGATCCCTGGCAGACTGATACTTCAATTGGCGACTGGTATTACCGTACAGGCCAGAAATATATGACCGGGACAGAAGTGATCCGGATGCTGGTGGATATTGTAAGCAAAAACGGTAATCTCCTGTTAAACGTTGTTCAGACACCTGAAGGTGATCTCGAACAGGATGTTATCGATATACTCGAAGAGATAGCAGCCTGGACTCCGGTAAATGGTGAGGGGATTTACGGCACACGTCCGTGGAAAGTCTATGGAGAAGGCCCTTCAATGCAGAAACAGGAGAAAGGAGTATTCGGAGGAGTACGGGATGTCAGACCTTATGAGTGGAATGATATACGGTTCACTGCAAAAGAGAATTTACTTTATGCTTTTTGCATGGGACAGCCGGAAAATGATGTCAGGATAGCTTCCCTGAGGAAAAATTCACAGCTTGCTGATAAAAAAATCAGATCAGTCACAATGCTGGGGAGTGATGAGAAAATGAAATGGAAGCAGGAAGAGGAGGCCCTGGTTATAGCCAGACCTGCAATACTGCCTGAATGGCAGGTGATTGCCTTTAAAATTGAGTTTAAAAACTGATAATTGATAGTAGTAATGAAGATGAAGACACTTTTTAGTCTGATATTTGTGATTGCCCTGGCAGGAAACACATTTTTAGCCGGACAGAAAATAAATGTTTCCCCGCTGGGCAGCGATACCAATCCCGGTACTGCTGACAAGCCTTTGGCTACACTGAATGCAGCAGTACTGAAAGCGAGGGAAATCCGGAAAGCCGGTGAATCGGCCCAGCCTGTTGAAATATTTATTTCGGGAGGAGAGTATTTCCTGATCCAGCCGATGGTGCTTACTCATGAGGACTCTGGTACCGAAACGGCTCCGCTCATCATACGGGCCGAACCGGGTGCTAAGGCAATACTCAGGGGAGGAGTTCCGGTCGAAGGATGGGAGATTGTGAATCCAAACCTCTGGATGGCATTTATACCTCAGGTAGCATACAACAATTCATATTTTGAACAACTCTATGTAAACGGGGAAAGAGCTGTCAGGGCAAGAACACCGAATGAGGGCTTTTCAAAGGTAAGAAAAGTGGATGAGACAGTCCTGGAAAAGGGAACGGGAAGAGCCCCGGAATTTGCCGTTCAGAAAATTGGCCTCGACCCGGCTGATGCGAAATGCATTGAGACCTTCACCGGAGAGGATTTCAGGGATGCACTCATCATCTTCTACCACAACTGGGACAATACAAGAAAGCGCATAACTGGATTTGCCAGAGATTCCTCGTCGGTGTACACTGTTGGTGAAGGGATGAAACCCTGGAACCCGGTGAATGCAAAATCGCGGTACCTGATAGAAAACTTCAGACAAGCCCTTGATGCCCCGGGCGAATGGTTTCTTGAACGCTCAGGATATCTTTATTACATCCCCCGCGAAGGCGAGACACCGGCAAATACCACTTTCCACATCCCTGTTCTCAGGGAATTTGTAGTTCTCAGGGGAGAAGCCGGGGAAGGGAAAATAGTGGAAAACATCAGGTTCGAGAACCTGACCTTCGAAGTTGCAGGTTATCTGACACCATCCGACGGTAACGAACCTGCCCAGGCTGCGGCGCCTGTCGATGCGGTCATCACAGCCGATTATGCCCGCGAAATTGCATTTGACAACTGTGAAATTGCCCATACCGGTACTTATGCTTTCTGGTTCAGACGGGCATGCAGTAACTGCGCTGTTACCCGGTGTTACATGCACGACCTTGGCGCGGGAGGGATAAAGATCGGCGAGACTGTTATCAGGCCCGACGAAAGCGAGATCACGAATCATATTACTGTGGACAACAACATAATCAGGGATGCAGGACATGTGTTCCCCTGCGCTGTCGGTGTTATTCTTTTCAACGCCAGCGACAACAGGATAACTCACAACGAGATAGCCGATCTCCGCTACACTGGCATTTCGGTCGGCTGGGTATGGGGTTACGCTCACAGTCCGACGAAACGGAACGAGATCAGTTACAATCACATTCATCACCTGGGCTGGGGAGAGCTCTGCGATATGGGAGGGGTTTACACCCTGGGGGCTTCGGAAGGAACGGTTGTATCAAATAATCATATTCATCATGTTTATTCCTTCGATTACGGAGGCTGGGGGCTTTATACAGATGAAGGTTCTTTCGGCATAACAATGGAAAACAACCTTGTGTACCTCTGCAAGAACTCCGGTTTTCACCAGCATTACGGAAAGGAGAACATCATCCGTAACAATATCTTCGCGTTCAATATCCGGTCGCAGCTTCAGGCAACGAGGATAGAGGAGCACAGGTCGCTGTCCTTCACCAACAACATTATCTACACCGACAGAGGAACATTGCTCAGCAGCAACTGGCATAAATTCAACCTGCTTACTGATAACAACATTTACTGGGATACCCGGACCAAAAACATTAAGTTTGCAGATCAGGATTTCAGCGCCTGGAAGAAAGCAGGCAAGGATATCCATTCGCTGATTGCCGATCCGATGTTTGTTGATCCCGGAAAATTTGATTTCAGTTTCAGGAGATCTTCAGTCATCCGCAGGATAGGATTCGTGCCCTTTGACTGGACAAATGCCGGCGTTTACGGAACTGAGGAATGGAAGAAACTTGCACGCTTCGATCCTGAACTGGAGCTCCAATTCAACAACATAATTGCAGAACGTGAGAAATAATATACATATATGAAGACAAAGTCTGATTCAGTATCAAACAGGTTAACCACATGGCTGATTACCCTCGTCAGGGTTGTTATCGGCTGGCATTTCCTCTATGAAGGCATTGCCAAAATATTCGCGTCAGACTGGAGTTCTGCTCCGTATCTGGCAGGATCGAGATGGATCTTCGCCCCCTTGTTCAATGCGATGGCAGACAACGCTGCGATTGTTGGAATAATAGATCAGATAAACATCTGGGGAATGATCCTCGTCGGAATCGGGCTCATTTTTGGCCTCCTGACCCGCTGGGCAAGCCTTGGAGGCGCTGTCATGCTCCTTTTCTACTTCGTTGCTTATCCTCCCGTGCCCGGTTATATGTTCGGTGTGCCTGCCGAGGGAAGTTATCTTTGGGTTAACCGGAATCTGATAGAGTTATTTGCCCTGTCAGTATTCATATTTATATCTCCTTATTTACATTACAGTCTTGACAGGCTTATATCAAGATGGAGGGATGAAAAAGCGCGTATTCCTGTTGGAGAAACTGTGTCTGGTCCGGAAAAAGGAATCGGGCGCCGGGATGTTCTGAGAGATCTGATATCCATCCCTGCCTTTGGAGCTTTTGCATACGCATTATATCGTAAAAGGAAATGGGACAGTTTTGAGGAAAAGCTTCTGGCGATTGACGGAATGGATGCTAACTCGGGAGCCACACTATTGAAATTCAATTATTCAACCATGAAGGACCTGAAGGGGGAGGTGCCAAAGGGTTTTATAAAATACAAGGACAGGAACGGGAATCCTGCTGAATTCGAGCTCAGCCGTTTGCTTATGGGCGGGAATCTGATAGGAGGGTGGGCTCATGCCCGGGATCTGATCTATGTTTCAAAGCTTGTCAAGACCTATCATACCGATGAAAAGGTGCTTCAGACTCTCGCGCTTGGGGAGAAATGCGGGATGAACGCAATTATCTCGAATCCCCAGATGGGAAGGATCTTCCAGAAGTACCGTCATGAGTTCAGGGGAAAGATAAAGTTCATATCTGACTGCGGAACCAATCTTGATTTTCAGGAGGGGATCAGAATGTCGCTTGCTGCAGACTGGGATGCCCTTTACTGCCAGGGCGAGATAACCGACCGATTCACGAATCCGGAGTGGGACGATCCGAAAAAGAGAACCGTTGAAGAGCGGATGGAGCTGATAAAGAAGGGAATTGATGAGATAAGGGCAAATGGAAAACCTGCAGGCATCGGGGCCCACAGGATAGAAGCGATCAAGGCTTGTGTGGACTATGGCATTAAACCTGATTTCTGGGTGAAGACATGCCATAACTACAATTATTGGTCAGCTCAGACGAACCAGGACTGGAACGACAACAAATTTGATTTTGATCCTGAGGAAACAGTGAGGTATATGGGAACACTACCGGAACCTTGGATCGCATTCAAGGTGCTTGCCGCCGGAGCTATCAAGCCTGAGGTGGGACTTAATTACGCCTTCAGGAACGGAGCCGACTTTGTCTGCCTTGGCATGTATGATTTTCAGATTGTGGAAGATGTAAACATTGCTCTCGAAGCCCTTGAGCACACTAAGATACGGGAACGGCCCTGGATGGCCTGACTGCAACCTGTACAATCATCTTAACTGACTGACCAATGATCAGAAGAGAATTCTCCAGATACATAATCCTGTCAGCAATGGGTTTGACAATGACCGGCGGATTGTCATGCAGAACAGGAAAAAAACCGGGGACAATACTTATAGTCTCCGGATGGCAGGATATAAATATCGGCGATATTGCACATACTCCCGGTCTCCTGAATGTACTTCAGACCTTCATTCCCGATCCCGACGCTGAACTTATACTCTGGAAAAAAAGCCGGGGAAGCGAAGTTGAAAAATGGCTCAGCAGGAATTTTCCGTTAGTCAAAATTGTTCACGGGGAAGTTGACGCGAATTTTAATGTCAGCAGCCCGGAAGTTACAGATGCTTTCAGGAGATCGGATATAATGATACACGGATCAGGACCCTCCGTTGTCGGTTCCGCAAATCTTGAGGCATGGGTGAGAGCAACCGGTAAGCCCTTTGGCATATTTGGCACGACCATTCAGAATATAGACGATAAACTGAAAAGTCTTCTGGAGAAAGCATCTTTTATCTTTACCCGTGAAACTGCCTCGCTGGAGGTCCTCAGAAATAATGGTATTGACACAGCAAACATGATGTTTGTGCCGGATGCCACTTTCTTTATGCAACTGACTGATAAAGACAAGGCGGATATTTTTCTGAAGGAGACAGGACTGGTGCATGGGAAATATATCTGCGTTATTCCAAGGTTACGGAGGACGCCATATTACCTTATTCGTCCGGAAAGCTATACAGAAGAACAGGTAAAAAGTATTGATGAACTCAACAACTCTAAGAAGGAGGAAGATCACTCAAAATTGAGGGAAGTCATTATTGCATGGGTCCGCGAAACAGGAAACAGGGTTCTTGTTTGCCCCGAAATGACATACCAGATCGATATTATGGATGAGCTTCTGATAAATCCTCTTCCTGATGATGTCAAACCCTTTGTGACTAAACGCGGCTATTGGCTTCCCGATGAAGCAGCATCAGTTTATTCGCATGCATTTGCTGTTCTCAGCTTTGAGTGCCACTCACCGATTTTATCACTTGTCAATGGTACTCCTGCCTTCTACCTTCGACAACCGGAAGACACAATAAAAGGGCAGATGTACTACGACCTGGGATTATCTGACTGGGTTTTTGAAATTGAACAGGTAAGCGGAAGCGACATTGCCGAAAGACTAAAACAGGTTATTTCGGATTATGATACAGCAAAGAAAAAAGTTGAGAAACTCGGGGAGTCAATTAAAGATATTTACAGGAATTCTGCTGAAGTTATTTTGAATGACCGGGCATGAGAAGTGCCTTTCTTAGTGCGCAAACCGGAAGCTTTTTTTATCAGGTAAAAAATGATAAGGCTGAAACGACACTGATTGAGATGAAGGATGTATGGATCCCTTCAACAAAATCTGATTTTGTTCCTTTTTACCAGACTGACGGGAAGCAGATATTCCCGTTATGGGTTGAAATAGAAAGAATTGATATTTAGAGATGGATTTAATCTCCGTGACCCCCTGTGCTCCCGTATGTTTGTTTACGTTCTTTAAAATAGTTTTTAAAGTTATTGATTTATTGTTTTACTTAACTGGCAATAGTGGACCGTGTTGCAGGTCTATTGAACCTGTCAAAACTCCAGACGGTTTTTTCACTTTATTCAGAGGAATTGATGGCAACCATACCTGTTGTGAAAATGGAACAATGCACTGGTTGTGGTGCATGTTATGTGATGTGCCCGCCTGGTGTGATTGACATTACTTAAGAGAATGATTATTAATTTTTCATGGCAATGATAAACACAAGGATAATGACCGGATGCGCATGCAGTCTGTCTCTTATGGTATTAGCAAACTCCTGCGCCAATAAGGATCTGAAGCCAAATATTTTGTTTATTCTGGCTGATGACCTTAGGGCCGATGCCCTGGGCTGTTATGGGAACAATATAATTAAAACCCCAAATATCGACAGGCTTGCAGAAACAGGTATGCAGTTTACCAACAGCTACATAATGGGAGGCCACCACGGGGCAATTTCAGCACCAAGCAGGGCAATGCTTTTGAGTGGTAAATACCTTTTTAATGTTTATGATAAACTTGACGGTATTGTAACAATGCCCATGCACTTTTCATCACATGGCTACATAACGTTCGGAACAGGAAAATGGCATAATGAGAAAAGTGCTTTTGAAGCCAGCTTCAATAAAGGGAAGAATGTGTTCCTTGGCGGTATGGCTGATCATTTCAATATACCATTATGCGATCTGAGTGATGACTGTAAACTGACACAACCTGTTTCAAAGGGTTTCTCAACAGATCTTTTCGCCGAAGCTGCCATAAAATTTATTAATGATTATCCGGGGGGCATGAAAGGAGATCCTTTTTTCTGCTATGTCGCTTTTACAGCTCCTCATGACCCCTATTCACCCAGGCCGGATTTTATTGACAGATATTCCCCCGATTCAATAAGGCTTCCGGCAAATTTTATGCCCCTGCATCCTTTTGCGTTCGACGACCTGACTGTCAGGGACGAAAACCTTCTTCCCTGGCCCAGACCGGCTGAATATGTTAAAATGGTACTGGCCGATTATTATGGTTTGATTACACATCTTGATGAAAGTGTTGGAAGTATTATCAATACTCTTAAAGAGAATGGCCTTTATAAGAATACCATAATTGTTTTTGCTTCTGATAACGGCCTGGCAATAGGCAGTCATGGGCTGCTGGGAAAACAGAACCTTTATGAGCACAGCATGAAGGTGCCCCTTATTATTTCGGGTCCCGGGATACCAAAGGGTAAGAAATCAGAAGCGTATGCTTACCTGTTCGATCTCTTTCCCACACTTGCAGAATTATCTTCCCTACCCCTTCCTGAGGGCATTGACGGTCAAAGTCTTAAGCCTATCATTTCAGGGACGGCAAAGGAGATCCGGTCTTCAGTTTTTACTGCTTACAGGAATACAGTAAGAGCAGTGCGTTCAGATGAATGGAAACTGATAAAATATCCTGAAAGAGATTTAACACAGTTGTTTAATCTTGAAAATGATCCATTTGAAATAAATAATCTATCCGGCGATACAGCATATAACACAATTCAAAATCAGATGTTAAGGGAACTAATGGATTGGCAAAAAATAACAGGTGATACAATTCAGCTTAATGCAGCGCATAAACTGCCTCCGGAGTATGACCACACTAAACTTGTCCGCAAACCGGATAAGTGGCAGCCGGAATATACCCTGCAAAAATACTTCGACTTTGAATTAAATTGATTCAAAATGAAATTATCTGCCAATTAGTTATGGAAAGAATAATAGGTAGTTGTTTTCTGCTTTGTGGCGCCCTGGCGGTTAAGGCACAGGAAAGGCCTGACATAGTGTTGTTTATCGCCGATGATGTAAGCTATGGTAAACGACAGGGGGCTTCTGTCACCCTTCATTATTCACTGGCCTGACGGGATTGGCATTAAACCACGTGAGTGCGCTTCCCTTATCAGCTCAATTGACGTCGCCCCGACAATACTTGAACTTTCTTCTGTGGCTTCTTCCCGGGAGTACATTAAGGTTGCAAAACAAATGAGTACAATACTCAGCGATTGGATGGAAGGGACAGGCGATAATGTGCCTGATGACCTTACAAAGGACTGGTATGAAAGGGTGCCGGGATACGTGAAAAAGCCCTTTATCAACATCAGGGGAGAACCAGCCGACGGAAGAGCTTACGGCGAAGATGATAAAAATGTGTCAGAACGGGGTTACAGAGGATGGTACGGGATCGAATCATCCGGCCGGGAAGCCATTATGACAGGCAAGACTCTTCTGAAAAAATTATAACCTGCACCTATCTTACAGTTACCCTCAAACTGTCGAGCATTAGTTCATGCTGTTTGATTTGGCTATGATAATCAGATGAATTAATGAGGTTCCTTATTTCCCCGGGGTCATTCCGCAGGTCATAAAATTCCCTGCTGCTGTCGGGCAGTTCGTAGTAGTTTATGTATTTGTAATCGGAACCTATCACCGCTTCGGATTTTGGTAATCCGGGATGATCAAAACGATGTTCATAAAAGAATCTGTCCCGCCATTCCGGATCTTTCTCTTTCCAGGTATTCTGCAATGGTTCTCCCTGCATGCCGGGATCCTTTTTCAGTCCGGCAAATGTAAGAATGGTTGGAGCTATATCAATATTGAGTGCAATGGATTCGATTATTCTTCCCTTGTTTTCTTCTTTTTCAAGAGGATTATAAATAAACAATGGTACTCTTACCGATTCCTCATATGGGAACCATTTTCCTGCAAGGCCATGCTCTCCAAGGAAGAAACCATTGTCGCCCATCATTATTATTATGGTATTCTCTCCAATACCAAGCTCATCAAGCCTTCTGGTCAGATTTCCAACAACATCATCAACCCCCTGTATCAGGCGGTAATAGCTTCGCACGCTTTCCCTGAAAAGAGTATCTGTCTCGAAACGGATCTGCCATCTCCTGCGGGCTTCGTTGTTAAACCTGAATTTCTCCGGGAATAATTTCCAGTATTCATCACCACCCGATTCCGGTCTGGGGTAATCAAGGTCCGTGTAATAATCCGAATATCTTTCGTTGTAAATAAACTGCCGGGGATCTGAATCCTCGACATGAGGCGCTTTAAAACTTACTGACAGACAAAATGGAGCTTCTCCTCCGTACTGAGACAGGAAGTCTTCTATGCGGGAGTTGACGATATCTGTATAATGAGTCATTTTACCGGTCGAATCGTAATTCTCATATCTTGGCTGGATTACCTTCTCGCATCCCCAGTAATCAAACATCTCAGCAGGCTGCTTTTTGAGTCCGACACCATATTTTCCGATGAAACCTATCTTATAGCCAGCCTGATTTTTAAGTATCAGAGGGTAGGTTTTTATTAAAGCCTCGTCAGAAAAATCTGTGTTAAAGTCGTTAATTCCATGTCGCGATGCATACTGCCCGGTAAGAATGCTGGCCCTGCTGACACACGAAATTGAAGTTGTAACGTATGCATTCCGGAAGATTATTCCATGTTCAGCAAGTCTGTCGATATTGGGTGTACTGATATAACTGTTACCGGCGTAACCCATTGCATCATAACGTTGATCGTCGGTAAGAAGGAATATTATGTTTGGAGGTGTTTCCTTATGATCACAGCTGCTTGTAAATGGCGCCAGGGCCAAAGGGATACACGAAAGAATTGTTTTTCTGTTCATCTGTTGGGTTTAAAGTATTGGCAATATTTACATTATGCTGAATTCCCCTCTGAGAATCATGATAATACGTACGATTGCATAAATATAATTATTATTCCTAATTTAGTAATGTTATCGGGCAGGGATAACCCTCTATGCCCTGATTAAAGAGAATCACGCTTACATTAAAAATAATTCTGATTATGAAACGACTTACCCTGGTTCTGTTTTTAGTTTTTATTTCCATCATTGTCAATTCCCAGACCTGGCCCTTTCAGGACAGGAATCTCTCTGAGGATGAAAGAATAAGGAACCTTATCTCCCTGATGACGCTTGATGAAAAGCTTCAGTGCCTGTCAACCAGGATATCTGTTCCCCGGTTGGGAGTGCAGGGCACCAGGACGATAGAGGGCCTTCACGGACTAGCCTACAGCGGACCGGCAAACTGGGCCGTGAAAGGTCCGAAGGCATCCCCGACTACAACATTTCCGCAGGCAATCGGACTGGCCCAGATGTGGGATCCGGATATGATAAAAAAAATAGCTGACTGGCAGGCGACTGAAGCCCGTTATCTTGCGCAGAATCAAAGGTTTGGTGTCTCGGGTCTGGTTGTTTTTGCTCCAAATGCCGATATGGGGCGGGACATCCGCTGGGGAAGGACAGAGGAATGTTTCGGTGAAGATCCCTTTCTGAATGGAACTCTGGTGGCGGCATTTGTCAAAGGGCTGCAGGGAGATCACCCGGTCTACTGGAAAACAGCCTCCCTGATGAAACATTTCCTGGCGAACAGCAATGAGAATAACAGGACATACAACAGTTCCGATTTTGACGACCGCTTGTTCAGGGAATACTATTCATACGCGTTCTGGAAGGGGGTCACAGAAGGAGGATCCCAGTGCTTCATGGCTGCATACAACAAGTACAACGGCATCCCTTGCACGGTTCATCCGGTAATACGGAACGTAACCATGAACGATTGGGGGCTCAGGGGGATAGTATGCACCGATGGAGGTGCTTTCGGGCAGCTGGTGTCAACACATGCATATTATTCTTCTCTCGACACTGCCGCGGCTGAATGCATAAAGGCCGGGATAACTGTCTTTCTTGACAATTATAAGGCAGCCATAAAGGGAGCCCTCTCAAAACAACTTGTAACTGAAAAGGAAATTGATGAAGCAATCTACGGGAATCTCAGGGTGATTCTGAAACTGGGTATGCTCGACAATTCACCGGAAAATCCCTATGCCGGCATTGGAATAACTGATACGATTGCTCCCTGGACAACTAAAGAGGCTGCTGATCTTGTAAGAAAAGCAACAGTCAAATCGATGGTGCTTCTGAAGAACAGCACAAATCTTCTTCCCGTTCAGAAGGAAAGAATAAAATCAATTGCCGTTATCGGACCTTCTTCAAATAAGGTGATATCCGACTGGTACTCAGGCACCCCGCCTTACCGTGTGAATATTCGTGACGGCATCAGGGCTGTTCTTGGAAATGATGTGACTTTAAGATTTGCCATGAGCAACAAAGCTGACTCTGCCGTCATTGCAGCAAGGGAAAGCGATGTTGCAATAGTCTGTGTGGGAAATCATCCCCTGAGTTACGGACTTGGCTGGGGGCAGAACCAGGTTCCGAGCGATGGACGTGAAGATGTTGACCGGCAGGCTATAAGTCTGGAACAGGAAGATCTTGTCAAACTGGTTATGAAAGCAAATCCCAATACCGTTCTGGTAATCGTTTCGAGTTTTCCATATGCGATAAACTGGTCAAAGGCTAATGTTCCCGCTATACTGCATGTTTCGCAGTCGAGCCAGGAACTGGGTAATGCCGTGGCTGATGTAATATTTGGCAAAGTCAGTCCTGCAGGAAGGCTTGTACAGACCTGGACATCATCAATCGACAATCTGCCTCCCATTCTCGATTATAATATCAGGAACGGCAGGACTTATATGTATGACCGGCATGAACCTCTCTTCCCATTTGGTCATGGACTCACTTATACTACTTTCAGATACTACGGGCTGAAGACCGATACAAAGTCGGTTGAGATCGATGGTAAGGTGAACATCAGTTTCACGCTGCAGAATACGGGAAATTATGACAGCGATGAGGTGGCCCAGCTTTATGTCAGTTTTCCCGGTTCAGGGGTGGAGCGTCCGGTTAAAGCTCTTAAAGGATTTGCGAGAGTAAGCCTGAAAAAGGGCGAATCCAGGACTGTCACGATACCTTTGAAGGGCTCCGACATTGCTTACTGGGATACAGAGAAGGGAAAATGGACTCTTGAGCCGGAAACGATTACTTTCTTCATTGGTTCATCCTCTGCGGACCAGAGACTTAAAGGCAAAATTATATCAAAATAGTATCATTATAATATCAAAGTATATCAAAAAGATATATTTATGATATATAAGGATGCATTATAGCTTACAGGGCCGATGAATTCCTTATAAGGCAAATCCAGTCTTTGGACGGGTCTGCGGGAGGTAAGCCTGTTGAGGAATAACCACCTCCTGTAATTCTATCAACCGGGCCTTTCTGCAAGTCCCCTCCTTCTCTCGGATTGAACCACTGTACTTCATAATTGCCTTCCGGTATCATGATCTCTGCCTGACCGCCCTGTGGAAGATAAACAGCATAGATCTCGCCAGTTTTTGCGAAGCAGTAATCATCTTTGGATAGGGTAAGTTCGTCAGCGCTCTTCATTTCTGCGAAAGGCAGATGCCTGTGGAAGAAATCAAGCGCGATTTTTGTCTGGTCCCAAAGCAGGTCGCGGCTTCTCCAGTCCTCGCAGCTCAGATCTGAATGGGGGTACTGATATCCGAAGTACCATTCAACCCCGCCACCTCCGGCCATAAGGTTGCCCCACAATACTTTGTGCCTTATTGTGTCATGACCCGGATCGAACGGGTCAGGCAGGGCTCCCTTCCAGTGCTGGCCTATCTCATCTATGCAAACCACCCACTGATGCAATGCATCACCTGAGTTCTCTATCCAGTAAAGTGCATCATCGTGAACCTCATCCACGTTACCGCACTGGATTGAAGGACCTTCAACATTTGTAAATCCAAGGTACTCAGTCATGTCTTTTCTCCTTTGTGCAGGACTTGAATGGGTATGAATTACGATGAAATTATCATACGGATCTGTTTCCCTGATATAGTCAGCCATCTTTTTCGTGTCACTGTAAGTCTGTCCGTAAGGTGACCAGTCAGTGGGGTGATGTTCTTCGCCAAGATTCCATGTGATTGCAAGGTGATGTGAGAACCGTGCAATCAGCTCCCTGAGATATAGTTTTCTTTGCACGTCAAGATAACCGCAGTCGAGAAGACATTCATTTTCAGTTTCCTGCAGGACAAAATGCATCATTATTCCGAGTTTGTCGGCATGAGAAAAGACGATATCCCACTGATCGAGCTTGCTGCAATCGAAACGGTAACGCTCGTTGCGGTCAGTGTACGGCCACACGTCCTCGCCATCGCCCAGTATATTCAGTGTAAGAAAGTAAAAGCTGTTCATTCCCTTTGATGAAAGATAATTAAGAGCTCCAATTATTCCTTTTCCAAAGCCGTTTTTCCATTGAGGATCACCTTCTTTCCAGTCGGCAATATGGGGTTCATACAGATGCAATCCCTGGTTGGGATCTGCCTCTCCGCTTCTGGCTTTGTTGCTTCCTTCGTAGTATGTTCCGTCAAATTCCCTGTAAGCCAGGAAATTCTCCGGACTGTCGGCTCCTCCCTTCAGGAAGATTTCTCCGTTCCCTTCATGTTTCAGGTAGCGTGTTCCGTCATATTTGAGACGCCCTTTGGAACGGAAATCAGGATCGCTCTTGTCGGATTCAGAAATTTCAAGAGTTCCTGTTTCACCATCAGGGTAAATCTTTTGAGCTGAAGCCGGGTTGTCTGAAATCGCAATATTCCTGCCCTTTGCGAAACTGACATTATATTCCCATTCTCCGGGAAAGGGAGGGCAGAATTTTACCCGCCACAGGTTTCCCGATTGTGCAGATGTCTCCGCAGCTTTCCCGTCGGCTGCAAAATATCCCGGAACATTGAATGACCTGGTTCCGTTTGTAAATTGAACATCAAGGCGGTAATCCGTGAACGGATTAAGAGAATCGTATTCGCCTGAATGTGGTCCGGGGAAGGTCAGAGTAACCGTATGCCATTGCTTAAGTTCGCCTGAAATCTGAATTTCAGCGCTTTTGTTGCATGCAACTGTTGTTACTAATATTGCCGCAGCTAACTGAAGGATAATTACAAATCTCATGTCTTTCATTGTTTATTTCTGATTACTGCCCTTCAAATGGCAGAAAGTCGGTCATTTTTGGTAACTTGTAAATTTAAGAGATAATTACGACAGGATTTCAGTTCAAAACGTGATATTAAGCAATATCAGGTTTACTCAGGGTACTTTTTTATTGGTTCACCGGCTTCCTGTCACTTGTCATGACATACTTATTAAGATGTTTAAAATTCTCAATATTACTTTAATGTATTAATAAATTCTATTATTTTTGCGCGAAAATTTTTTAGAACAGCACAAAATAGTTATAAATTGAAAAACACTGACTGGAGATACAAAAAGATTGCAATAAAAGTGGGGAGCAATGTGATCACCCGGGAGGATGGTTCGCTTAATGTTGGGCGGATGCTCAGGCTGGTGGAGGATATATCAGTTCTCTCGAAACAGGGTTTGGAGGTAATCCTGATTTCATCGGGGGCTGTAGCGGCAGGGAGAGGTTCGGTAGTTCCGGCAAAGAGAACAAACATCGTATCCGCCAGGCAGATATGGGCTGCCATAGGACAGGTGAAGCTAATGTCTACCTACCAGTTCCTGTTTGAAAAATACAATATCATCGCTGGTCAGGTTCTTGCAACCAAGGAAGGCTTCAGTGACAGGCGCCATTATCTCAATATGAAGAACTGCATTTCGGCGATGATAGAGAATAAGGTTTTGCCTGTTGTTAATGAGAACGATACTGTCGCCATTAACGAGCTGATGTTCACGGATAATGACGAATTGTCGGGCATGATGGCTTCCATGATGGACAGTGAGGCTTTGTTCCTTCTGTCGAATGTAGACGGCATATACAACGGGGTTCCGGGAACGGAGGGTGTGGAGATTATAAAAGAAGTTTGTGATGATTCGGTTAATACGGAACAGTATATCACATCCTCAAAATCGGGATTTGGAAGAGGCGGTATGCTGACAAAATACACCACGGCGCGAAAAATTGCATCCGAGGGAGTTGATGTATTCATAGCCAACGGCAACCGCGATTCAATCGTCCTTGATATCCTGAGGGGCAGGGATGTTCCTTTTACACGGCTGCGCGGATGCAAAAGCCGGACGAAGAGTGTCAAGAAATGGCTTTATCATTCCGACACATTCGCCAAGGGGGCGGTTGTCGTTAACAAGGGAGCGAAGGATGCTCTTCTTGCCGACAGGGCTTCAAGCCTGCTAATGGTGGGAATAACCGGTGTTGAAGGATATTTTGAGAAAGGTGACATTATCAGGATACTTGATGAGGAAGGTAATAATATCGGTCTGGGGAAATCAGCCTATGACTCGAGGAAGGCAGAGCAGAGCATAGGTGTTAAACTTCCCAGACCTTTAATACATTACCATTATCTTGTTCTAAACGATGAACAGAGGAGCGGATTTGGCACCTGATAATTTGGAATTTTATTATGACCAGTCTGGAGAGAATTCTTATTAATGCGTCAGCGGCGAAGCGATCGCTGAATGTGATCGGAACGGATACCATCGACCTGATACTGGAGAGACTGTCTGAAGAAGCTGTCAGCCGGATGGAATTCATTCTCTCCGAGAATGCCCGTGACCTGGCTCTGATGGAAAAGAGCAATCCATTGTATGACAGACTTATGTTGACTGAGGAAAGGATCAGGTCCATCTCATCCGACATATTGAAGGTCTCGGAAATGGAATCTCCCCTCGGACAGATTCTGTCTGAGTATGACAGACCTGATGGAATGAAGATATCAAGGATTTCAGTTCCTTTCGGTGTTATCGGGATAATTTATGAATCAAGACCGAATGTGACCTTTGATGTCTTTTCACTTTGTCTCAAATCGGGCAATGTATGTATTCTGAAAGGAGGGAGCGATGCCATCAATTCAAACATGGCAATAACCAGTGTCATTAAGGATGTACTTAAGGAATTCAATGTCAGTCAGGATGTTCTGACCCTGCTTCCTCCGGGGCGGGAGGAGACAGCGAGGCTTCTCAAAGCCAGGAAATATGTTGATCTTATCATTCCCAGGGGAAGCCGGGGCCTGATTGATTTCGTCAGGGATAACTCTGAAATTCCTGTGATCGAGACCGGTGCCGGAATTTGCCACACATATTTTGATGAATACGGCGACCGGGACAAGGGGCGCGGGATAATCCACAATGCCAAGACCAGAAGGGTGAGTGTTTGCAATGCCCTCGACTGTCTGATCATCCATGAGAGCCGGCTGGCTGACCTGCCATACCTGACAGGCTTGTGCGGTGGCTCCGGAGTGGAGATACTGGCCGATAACAAGTCCTTTGAGGCTTTGAAGGATCATTACCCTTCGGATCTGCTCCGGAATGCAACAGAGGAGTCATTCGGTACCGAGTTCCTTTCACTCAGGATGGCAGTGAAGACAGTATCAAACCTGGAAGATGCGCTGGAGCATATTGAAAAGTATGGTTCGAGGCACAGCGAAGCTATAATTTCCGAAGACAGTGAACGAATAGCACTGTTTTTCAAGCATGTTGATGCTTCATCTGTTTATTCCAATGCATCCACTGCTTTTACCGACGGAGGTGAATTCGGTCTGGGTGCAGAAATAGGCATTTCGACACAGAAGCTTCATGCACGTGGTCCCATGGCTCTCCGGGAGCTGACGACCTACAAGTGGATCATCGAGGGTAACGGGCATGTGAGAAAAAATTAAAAGCCAGATATTAGAAATATGATCCTTGATATCGACATAATCAGAACTTTTTACCGGACACTTCCCGGTAGGATGGATAAAGTGAAGAAGGCTGCAGGCCGTCCGCTTACTCTTACCGAAAAGATCCTTTTCAACCATTTGTCAGACCAGTCGCAAGCTGCTGCGATGAAAAGAAAGTCAGATTATGCGATATTCAGTCCCGACAGGGTTGCCATGCAGGACGCCACTGCCCAGATGGCCCTGTTGCAATTCATGGTGACCGGGAAGGATCAGTCGGAGGTTCCGGCATCGGTTCATTGCGATCACCTGATTAAGGGAAAGCTTGGCGCTGATAAGGATCTGAGTACGGCCCTGGGGATGAACAGGGAAGTGTACGATTTTCTCCGGTCTGTTTCGGGTAAATACAATATAGGTTTCTGGGATCCGGGAGCAGGGATAATTCACCAGGTTGTTCTTGAGAATTACGCGTTTCCGGGAGGAATGATGATAGGAACCGATTCGCATACGCCTACAGCCGGAGGTCTTGGGATGATAGCCCCGGGTGTCGGCGGAGCGGATGCCGTTGATGCCATGACTGGAATGGGATGGGAACTTAAACTCCCCGGGATTATTGGAGTGAAGCTAACAGGCAGGCTAAATGGGTGGACCTCAGCCAAGGATGTTATTCTGCGTCTGACAGGCATGCTCACTGTCAAGGGAGGAACAGGCTCAGTGATAGAATATTTCGGAGAGGGTACCGCTTCATTGTCTTGCACCGGGAAGGCAACAATATGCAATATGGGCGCCGAAACGGGAGCGACCTGCTCGGTTTTCGGTCTTGATGAATCGATGATCGACTATCTTGTTTCCACCGGAAGGGAAGAGGTTGCGGAGCTTGCCCGGGCTAACCGGGTTCATCTCACAGCTGATCAGGAGGTCTGTGATAATCCATCCGGGTATTTCGATCAGGTATATGAAATTGATCTTTCGGCTCTTGAACCCTACATAAATGGTCCATTCACTCCCGATCGTGCTGTTCCTATATCGATGTTGAAGGAGGAGGCAGTGAAGTACAGATGGCCGCTTAAAATTAGCGCCGGACTAATTGGTTCGTGCACCAATTCGTCGTTTGAGGATCTGTCGAGGGCAGCATCGGTGATAGAGAATGCCCTTCAGAATAACCTTTCTGTCAAATCGGAATTCATAATTATTCCGGGATCGGAGCGGATCAGGAAAATTTCGGAAGAGGCAGGGCTGATGGATATATTCAGGAAAGCCGGCGCAAAGCTTTTTGCCAATGCCTGCGGTCCCTGTATAGGGCAGTGGGACAGGGGTGAAAAGAAAGGGCCTAATTCGATAATCCATTCCTTTAACAGGAATTTTGCCAGCCGGGCCGACGGGAATCCTCAGACCCATGCATTTGTAGCATCTCCTGAAATAGTTGCAGCCATGTCGGTTGCAGGCAACCTGATGTTTAATCCCCTGACGGATATGGTATTAAGCAAGGACGGGATGCTTATCAGTCTGCCTGAACCTTCGGGGGAGGTACTTCCGCCGGCGGCCCCGTCAGGACCGCCTCCCGGATACAGGATGCCTCCGGCCGACAGAAGGAATATCGTGGTTACTATTGATCCCGGTTCTGAAAGGCTTCAGATATTAAAAGCTTTCAAGGAGTTTGATGAGAATGATTTTCAGGATATGCCACTGCTGATCAAGGTGAAAGGCAAATGTACCACCGACCATATCTCGATGGCGGGCCCCTGGCTCAAATACCGCGGTCATCTGGAGAATATCTCTGGCAATTACATGACCGGTGCGGTCAATGCCTTCAACGACGGGGTTAATTCGGTTCTCAACATTTTCACAGGGAAATACGAACCGGTACCTGAAGTGGCGGGTAGTTACCGTAAGAGAGGTCTGAGTATGGTGGTGGTCGGGGAGGATAATTTCGGAGAGGGCTCATCGCGGGAGCATGCTGCCATGGAACCGAGGTTTTTTGGAGTAAGAGCCATTATAGTGAAATCATTTGCCCGAATTCACGAGACCAACCTCAAAAAACAGGGAGTTCTTACTCTCACCTTTGCCACACCATCTGATTATGAAAGGATACGGGAGGATGACTGGTTCAGCCTGGGAGGTTTTCAGAAGTTCGCTCCGGGAAGCAGGTTCCTGCTTGAAGTTCATCATTCGGATGAGACTGTTGAAGACATTGAAGCGCTCCACTCATACAATGAAAACCAGATATCATGGTTCCGGGCGGGAAGCGCCCTGAACCTTATCAGAAAGTCAAATGCTTGATTTTTGAAATGACTGTTAGCAATGATGAATAACATAAATTGATAAATACCCCCTTCCCAGCCTTCTCCCAAAATAGAAGGAGGTGGCAAAGCTTTTCCCCCTCGGGGGAAACGGGAAAGGGGGTAAAATTGAAGGAAGTTTATTGATTAACAGAATCATAAGAATATTAAGATATTAAAATATGAAGTCTCAAAAGATCAGACTTGTAAATGGCAAACTGGATGTTCCTGATAATCCTGTAATTCCCTTTATCGAGGGAGACGGGACCGGGCCTGACATATGGAATGCTTCGGTGCGGGTTTTTGATGCTGCCGTGGCGAAAGCATATGGCGGAAGCAGGCAGGTTGAATGGAAGGAAGTTCTTGCAGGCGAGAAGGCATTCAATCAGACAGGTCAGTGGCTTCCCGCGGAAACACTTGAAAGTTTCAGGGAGTTTATGGTTGGAATCAAAGGACCCCTCACAACTCCTGTTGGAGGCGGCATGCGTTCACTTAACGTGGCGCTCAGGCAGGAACTCGATCTTTACGTCTGTTACCGTCCGGTAAGATATTTCAATGGAGTTCCGAGTCCGGTAAAGAATCCCGAGAAGGTCGACATGCATATTTTCAGGGAAAACTCGGAGGACATC
This sequence comes from Bacteroidales bacterium, assembly GCA_049294075.1. Taxonomy (GTDB): domain Bacteria; phylum Bacteroidota; class Bacteroidia; order Bacteroidales; family VadinHA17; genus LD21. Next base: position 30,160 of record JBAQCK010000034.1, read on the forward strand.
TACGCGGGCATCGAATATATGAATGGTGAAGAGAAGACAGAGCGGCTCAGGAGGTTTCTGATCGATGAACTGGGTGTGAGGTCAATCCGTTTTCCGGAAACATCATCCATAGGTATCAAGCCTGTATCGCTTGAAGGTACGGAGCGTCTTGTGAGACAGGCGGTTAAATTTGCAGTAGAAAGAAAGCTTCCCTCGGTTACGATTGTTCATAAGGGAAACATAATGAAGTTCACTGAAGGCGCATTCATGAAGTGGGGATATGCACTGGCCGAGAGGGAGTTCGGAGATTCGGTATTCACCTGGAACCAGTACAAGGCTGTCTCGGCAAAAGAGGGTGAGCATAGAGCCAAAGAGCTTATGGCAGAAGCAGCGTCGAAAGGGAAGGTCATAATCAAGGATGTGATAGCTGATGCATTTCTTCAGCAGATACTGACACGTCCGGCGGAATACTCGGTCATAGCCACCCTTAACCTGAACGGGGATTATATCTCTGATGCGCTGGCTGCGATAGTCGGTGGTATTGGCATAGCGCCGGGAGGGAACATCAATTTCGAAACCGGTCATGCAGTTTTTGAGGCAACCCACGGGACCGCCCCCAAATATGCCGGCCAGGATAAGGTTAATCCGGGATCGGTGATCCTGTCGGGGGCTCTCATGTTCGATTATCTCGGCTGGGGCGAAGCAGCTGATTGTATCTATAAAGGTTTGGAAAAGACCATCCGGGAAAGGAAGGTTACCTACGATTTTCATCGTCTGATGGACGATGCCCGTCTCCTGAAGACATCCGAATTCGGTGATGCATTGATAACAAACATAAACACATAATAAATAAGCCGGTAATCATGGAAGAGAACAACATCATTTCAAAGCTTGAGGAGCCTGTAAGAAAGTCGTGCAACATCGACAACACTTTATTTGAGAAGTGGGATGTCAAGAGGGGCCTGAGAAATGCTGACGGAACAGGAGTTCTGGTAGGCCTTACAAACATTGGTGATGTAGTTGGTTACAGGAAAGAGGAAGGGAAAGTTATTCCCATGCCGGGGAAGCTATATTACAGAGGAATTGATCTGGAAGATATCACCGCGGGATTCCAGAAAGAGGGCAGGCACGGCTTTGACGAGACGGTGTTTCTTCTTCTTACAGGATATCTGCCGAAGAAGGCCGAACTGGAGGAGTACACCGCCTACATGGCCGGTTTGAGGGCTCTCCCTGACGATTTTGTGAAGGATATGATACTGTCCATGAAAGGCAAGGATGTTTTGAATATCCTTGCAAGATCGGTTCTCGGTCTTTATATTCTCGATGATAAGCCGGATGACATTTCTCTCTGCAACATGATCAGGCAGTCGCTGAATCTGATTGCCAAATTCCCGACTATAGTTGCTTACTCATACCAGGCGCTGAGGCATCTTTACAAGGGAAAGACCCTTTCGATCCGGCATCCCGATCCGGAACTCACTACCGCACAGAACTTTCTTTACCTCATCAAGGGATCCAACCCGCCCTTTACAAAACTGGAGGCCGATCTACTGGATCTTATGCTAGTGCTCCATGCAGAGCACGGAGGCGGAAACAACTCTACGTTCACCATGAGGGTTACGAGTTCATCGGAAACGGACATCTACTCGTCGGTAACCTCGGCAATAGGGTCGCTGAAGGGGCCGTTGCACGGCGGGGCCAACGTCAGGGTTCTCGAGATGATGGAGAATATAAAGGCTAATGTGAAAGACTGGACAGACGAGGAGGAAGTTGAGAATTATCTTCTGAAGATACTTAATAAGCAGGCGAATGATTTTTCAGGAAAGATTTACGGAGTTGGCCATGCTGTCTATACGATTTCCGATCCCAGGGCCATAATTCTGAAATCAAAGGCCAGGGAGCTTGCCATTGAAAAAGGGCGCCTTGAGGAGTTTGAGCTCTATTCCCTTGTTGAAAGAATCACACCTGAAGTTTTCAGGGTGTTCAAGGGGGAAATGACAGCCAAGACACTCTGCATAAATGTTGATTTCTATTCCGGTTTTGTCTATTCCTGCCTGGCAATTTCAAAGGAGCTGTACACTCCGCTTTTCGCAATTGCAAGGGTTTCGGGATGGTGCGCACACAGGATCGAGGAGCTTACCTTCTCGGCCAAAAGGATAATCAGGCCGGCATTCAAGAATGTATATGAGAGGAGTGATTACATACCTCTCAATAGCAGATAATAGTTGGTATCTTACCTGATAAGGTACTATATCCCGGCAAATACCAGAAGAGTCAGGCCTGCCAGATATGCAAGGAACATGAACAATATGAGAGTATTAACCTGTTTCGATGCACCCCTGAATTCTTTCCAGATAAATACCCCCCAGAGGGCTGCTATCAGGGTTGCCCCCTGTCCAAGACCGTACGAAATAGCATAACCGGCTTTTCCGGCCGCAATAATGCTCATCGCCATCCCGATGTTCCATATAACTCCACCCAGAACTCCTGTCAGGTGCACTCCCAGGTTTCCTGCCTTATAGTCGCTGAATGTCAGGGGATTCCCTTCAAAAGGCTTCTTCATAATCAGGAAGTTAAAAAGTAAGTTACTGACCAATACACCGATTGCGAAAAAGAAGAGAGCAGAATATGGTGTCAGCTTTCCTGCTTCAGGATTTACAAAGTCATCAGCCATGGAGCTGGCAACAAAACGATAGAAAAGAGCCATAAGGACTCCGGCGGAAACAGACAGAAGGATCCCTTTTCCTGATACTCTCTTCATCGAGGCGCTATGTTTTTTATACGCGGCTGCATCGATGATAATTGCAGAAACAATGAACGCGAGCCCGATAAACAGCATAAGGGGATCACCCTTTGGTGCATAAATGTAGTTGATTATCACCCCAAGGGCAAGGGCGATCCCAACTCCAACGGGAAAGGCAACAGCCATTCCGGCGATAGCCATCGCGGCAACCAGAAGGATATTGGAGGCATTGAAGATAATCCCGCCAAGCATTGCCTTAAGGATATTCGCGGGCTCAGCCCCGACAATGTCGGGAATAAAACTTCTTCCCTCAGAACCTGTACTTCCAAGGGTAAATCCCAACAGTATTGAGAAAAGTACAATCCCGATCACATAGTCCCAATAATAAAGTTCAAAGCGCCAGGTTTTTCCTGCAAGTTTCTGGGTGTTGCCCCAAGATCCCCAGCAAAGCATTGTCACGATGCAGAGGATAACGGCTAACGAGTAGGTTTGTGGGATGAACATTTTAAATAAGATAAAAGGTAAAAGATAGAAGATAAAAGTAGAAAGATAAAAATTACATGTTTGCCCCTTGGATTTCGGGAGGGGTGAGGGTAGGGTTTAAACAGGTTGTTTTTCAAAAGAAAATTTAAATGCTTCATTCTTCCTGGAAGCTGTTTTGAAGATGGTTGCAGAGGTGATATAGACTCTGGATCCACTGGACTCCGGTCTTTTTTCGCCTTTAACAACAAGTCGGATAGTATGATCGCCGGGCGCCAGGTGAAGTACGTGCCAGATGCTTTCAGTATGCTGCTGGTTAGCGAAATCATAATAAGTATCAATAGTACGGTGAAGTATTCCATCAACGTAAATATCAGCCTTGCCTCCGTCCCTGAACCAGTTTCCGGTAAGTGATATCCCTGTTCCGTTGAATGTTATTTCAAGCTCATCACCTGCTTTATCGGACCATATTGCCTGCTTTCGTATCTGATTACCCCTGTCTGATACTTCATTCACGTTCCATTTCCCCTTTGTTTTCCATGAACCAGCCTCGAAAACAGAAACAATTTTGTCAAATACCACATCCGGAAAGGCCACCTCAAGTTCAGGAGCAACAGGATCCTGAACTTTTATCATAATATTTTTGTCATTGACATATCCGCCGTTTTTGGTTATCAGTTCGTTTGCATACCTGAAGGTTGAAGTTACCGCTGAATTAAAGGAATAGGTAGTATGGATAAACAGGGAATCACCCAGGGATTCGATTCCCTGTTGCATATCCGCGGGAAGTCCCTTGAATCCTTTTATCACTCCGAGAACGGCAAGAGCGTTTGAAGGATTACAGTCGGAATCCTGGCCGCAGCGGGTTGATATCTCGAGTGTCCGGAGAGGATCCCCTTCGCCGTACAGCAATCCCATTACTATGTAAGCGCCGTTAAGCTTTGCATCGATGTTGAAGTGAGAGCCGGCGCCGCAGATATCAACATCGCCCCATTTCCCCTCAAGTTGCATCCATGCTGCACGCCAGTCGGAGGGATACTGTCTGTGGAGTGCCATCACATCGCTGATTGCCTTGTGGTAGTCGCTTTCAGGAGGTATTGAGAGAAGGGCTTTTTCGATGATTAGACTGATGTCTGATTCAAGGAATGCTTCCGAATAGAGGGCAGCGACGAAAATTCCACCATAGACACCGTCGCCATAATTCATTATACGTCCTATCCTGTCAGCCATTTTCGAAGCAGTGGCGGGCATCCCCGGGCACATAAAGCCGATATAATCGGATTCTATCTGAAAATCAATATCATCGGCATGGATATTATATTCAGGGCTTCCCGACAGAGGGGCAAAAATGCTGTCGTGGTAGTTTTTTCTGGCCTGCATATTGGCATGCCACAGAGGGAATCCGGCAAGTGCAAACATCTCCTGGAATTTTTTTGACGGAGCATCCATTCCGTATTTGTCCATGGCCATGAGAAATGAGAGCTGGACGTAGATGTCATCCTGCCAGAGACTTCCCCTGATATCGGAGGGTTTCCATTTTATAGAATCCTCATAGGTACGACCCTGAGCCCTGAACTCCGTGGGCGCTCCATAGGTGACCCCTATCATTTTCCCGGCCCAGCCGCCGGCGATCTTGTCTTTAAGAACATCTGATTTCACCGGAGTTAAATCTCCTGAACCAGAACACGAGATCAGTGCAAGAAGCATCACTGAAAACAGAAATAGTAAGTATTTGTATATCATCATATTATTAATTTGGTTTATTTTTTGTCAGATGGCATATGCATCATCCTGTCCTCGATGAAACGCGTTATTTCGGGTACAGGCATCTTCTGAATTACATATTGATGTTTCCCGGCCGGATCATCAATCCATTTGTTATTGCCTGTGCTGTCGACCATGATGGTTCCCCTTCTGGTGTCAAAAAAACCATTGGTTCCATAAACGGCAATGAGGACGGCTGTTTCGTCCCAGCTCATGCGGCCGTTCCTGTCTTCTTCCGACATGGGTATGCTGATCCGGAAGACATCCTTCACCGGGCTTTTTATTTGCATCTCCATAACCCTGAGGCCTGTGAGGATCTCTTTTCCTATCTCGAATCCGGTGAAGATTACCTCCCCGGGCCAATTTTCGAAAACATATTTTGACGCGGCAGAATCGATGTAGATGTTGAATTCCCTGCCTTCGGGGAAGCTTCCGGCCATTGAAACCAGTTTTGATACCTTTTTCTCAATGAGTTTGACTCCGGTCAGCGGACTGATATCGTCGGGGCCAGATTGAAGAAGATTTCTGAGGTTAGTGAGGAATCCTACTGTTATTATTGTAACACTGTTGTCGGGTTGTATGGTAAGGATTCTGCGGTAGACATTTACTGCATCTTCGGCATCGGATGTTGACTTTATTGAATGCGGGTATCCGGCAACCAGAGAGTCGGCCCAGTGCTGGGATGAACCCATGCTGGCGCCGTCGTTCAGGGGAGCTCCTATGGGCAGGCCGGGGCGGTTGAACCAGGTGTTTATGACATCGATGGAAGGAACAACCAGTTCGTGCCTGTTTGACGACACGGTAGCCAGTATCTCCGCCTTTCCGCTGTCGGCCATTGCATGAAGGAAAGCCAGGGCTCCCACATCGTCATAGTCGGGACCAAGGTCAGTGTCAAATATTATTTTCACCGCTTGTCTGCCATTCTTCTGTGTCCGGCCGGAACAACCGGCGATAGTAAGGATTAGCAGAGACAGGATGTAAACCAGACTTCTCATTTTTTATAAGTTTAATGGTCATGAATTTAAATATGTTCATCTTCACAAATTGATTTCTTTCCTGTAAGGCGCTGAAGACTGAGCTCCCATACGGGTTACCGAGATCGCGGCTGCCGTGTTTGCAAAGCGGACAGCTTCGCCCAGGTTTCTGCCTTCGCTGATTGCCACAGCAAGTGCACCGTTGAAGACATCGCCTGCTGCCGTTGTATCGAGCGCCCTGACAGGTACAACAGGGATAATCCTCGAGATATTTTCGGCAAGCAGGTATGCCCCTGCCGCGCCCATCGTGATGATTACGTTCTGAGGTCCCCTTGACTTGAGCTTTTCAGCGCATTTCTCAGCCGATGAGGCGTCGGTAACCTTTATTCCTGTGAGCATTTCGGCTTCAAATTCATTGGGGGTTATGACATAAAGGCATTTCAACAGTTCGTTTGAAAGCTGTTTCGCGGGAGCAGGATTGAGAATTACCCTGTTTCCCCTGGATGAAACCCTTTCGGCAACGAATTCCACAGTGCTGACCGGAATCTCAAGCTGCATCAGGAAAACATCCGAAGGATCATCGCCATAGACTTCATCATCAATATCGTAAGCTGAAAGAGTGCCGTTTGAACCGGGTGCTACCACAATGCAGTTTTCTCCGTCCTGATCAACCATGATGAGGGCAATGCCGGAAGGGTTGCGGGGATCATTTACTATGTACTTTGTTTCAATTCCCTCAAAGTCAAAGATATGCTTTGCCTGTTCGCTGAAGTAATCGTTGCCTGTTTTGGTTACCAATGTAACCTTGCCGTTGAGACGGGCAGCTGCCACGGCCTGGTTAGCTCCCTTCCCTCCCGGATTCATGAAAAATGTACCTCCGATTATTGTTTCACCCGGTGCCGGGATCTTCTTTGATTTCACCACCATGTCGGTGTTTGTGCTTCCAATGACGACGATTCTGCCCATAGAAAAAGAAAATGATTTGATACGTGAATATTTTATGTCTAAGATATATCAATCTTTTTAAATCTTAAAGAATTACTATTTCCGAAGAAAACAAAAAAGAGTGCCTGCTTCAGCCAATTCATGTCATTTTGCTATATTTAGCTCACCAAGATTTAACTTATTGTTTGCCTTATGAAGAAGAACGTTTATTCTGTTTTGCTGATTCTTTCAGCCGTACTGATAGTTTCCTCGCTTATCTCATACTTTACAGGAAACATAACCCTGATGGGCTGGCTGCTTATCGGAGGCTTTATCATGCTTGCGACAGGAGTGAGGGGATTCAGCCGGTTCAAGGGATTATCATACACACTCTGGATTTTCACCGCAGTTGTTGTAAGCATGTTCTATCCCCAGTACCTTACACAGATAGGGGAGTTCAAGCTCAGCAGGCTGATCACCCCGCTTCTGCAGCTTATAATGTTCGGAATGGGATCGCAGATGAGCTTCAACGATTTTGCAGGTATCATCAGGATGCCAAAGGGTGTGATAATCGGGGTGATAGCCCAGTTTTCCATAATGCCGCTGATTGCCCTTGGCATCGCGAATATTTTCAGTTTCCCTCCCGAGATTGCGGCAGGGATAATACTGATAGGCTGTGTCCCTAGCGGTTTGGCATCCAACGTGATGTCGTTTCTGGCTCACGCCAATGTGCCTCTTGCTGTGACACTTGCTGCAATAACTACATTGCTTTCCCCGCTGCTAACTCCTTTGCTAATGGAGAAACTTGCAGGCCAGTTCATCGATATCGATTTCTGGAGCATGATGCTCGACATCCTGAATATGATCATCCTTCCGATCGTGGCCGGGTTCATTTTCAACCTGTTCCTGAAAAGGGAAGCGACCGGCAGGTCTAAGCTTATACAGCTCATTTCCTATCCTTTTGTGATGATACTTACAGGATTGGTTTTTGTTAAGGCAAAGGATGCCGGTATTTCTCAGTTCCTGATGCAGCTGGGCAAGATGCTGTTCATATTTTATCTTTTGCCGATGGCCGGCGGCACATTGTTCCTGAAGGCTTTCGGGGGAGACAAAAAGATAATGGAAAAGATACTGTCGATGATATCGATGGTGGGCATAGCCCTCATTGTGGCGGTGATCACAGCTTCGGGGCGCGACAGTCTTCTGAGTGTGGGGGTTCTGCTGGTCTGCACAGGCCTGCTTCATAACGTATCGGGTTACACGGTGGGTTATCTTCTTGCCTGGCTGTTCAGGATGCCTGAAAAGGACAGGCGTACCATCGCATTCGAGGTGGGAATGCAGAACGGAGGACTGGCATCGGGTCTGGCCAACCAGATGGGCAAGCTGGCAACGGTCGGTCTTGCCCCTGCTATTTTCGGACCTCTGATGAATATAACCGGATCGGTACTTGCGAATTGGTGGAGGGGAAAGCCGGTGGACGGGGAGGAGGATGGGGATGAATGAATGGGATTGCTTCGTCCCGCCGGGGCGGGACTCGCAATGACGGATGACAAACGTAAAAAGAAAAAAGTGATGAAGATCATAACTTTTGGAGAGATAATGTTAAGGCTCGCAACGCCTGGACACCAGCGGTTTACGCAGGCAACATCGTTAATTGCCTCTTTCGGGGGCGGTGAGGCTAATGTGGCGGTTTCGCTGGCTAATTACGGCCTTGATACTGATTTTGTGACCCGTCTTCCCCTTAATGACATCGGGGAGGCTGCAGTTCGTGAACTGCGGAAGCACAATGTCGGGACATCCAAAATTGCAAGAGGAGGGGAGAGGGTTGGTATTTACTTCCTTGAAACAGGTTCGGTTGCCAGACCAAGCAAGGTGATTTATGACCGCTCCCATTCTTCAATCGCGGAGATCGGACCAGGAATGATCGACTGGGAAAAAGTTCTGGACGGAGCCGGGTGGTTTCACTGGACAGGCATAACTCCCGCAATTTCGGAAGGAGCTGCAAGGGAGTGTTTGACGGCTGTAACAACTGCAAGAGAAAAAGGAATAACCATATCATGCGACCTTAATTACAGGAAGAATTTGTGGAGATGGGGGAAGAAGGCAGGTGAGGTGATGCCGGAACTTGTTTCGGCATGCGACATCATACTGGGAAATGAGGAGGATGCAGAGAAGGTGTTTGGCATCAGGCCCGGGTCGTCCGATGTTTCCACCGGAAAGGTGAAAGGTTCCGATTATGAGTCAGTCTGCAGGCAGCTCATGGAAAAGTTTCCGAATGCCAGAAAAGTAATTATAACTCTTCGCGGATCGATAAATGCAGATCACAACACATGGTCGGGTGTTCTTTTCGACGGCACAAAGTTGTATGAGGCGCCTGTTTACCAGATCACCCATATTGTTGACAGGGTCGGAGGGGGAGATTCTTTCATGGGAGGTCTGATCTACGGTCTGATAACCTATCCCGGCGATGACCGCAAAGCCCTTGAATTTGCTGTAGCAGCATCGTGCCTGAAGCATACAATACATGGCGATTTCAACCTCGTTTCGGTTGCGGAGGTTGAACAGCTTATGAAGGGTGATGCATCAGGAAGAGTAGTCCGTTAGCTCCACAGCCTGTCGTGCGAACGCTTGTCATCCCATTCAGGGGTTGGTTCAAAGAACCCCTTTGCCCTGGGATGAAGATGTTTTTTTACTTCTTCCTCATTCAGTTCGATTCCGAGTCCGGGGGAATCGAGAGGGACATTGGCAAATCCTTTTGTAACCATAGGCTGTGAACCAGTCATTTTGACAAGGTTTTCCCACCAGGGAGTGTCCACACTGTGATGTTCGAGCGACAGGAAGTTCTGTGTTGCCGCGGCGCAGTGCACATTAGCCATGAAGCATACCGGAGTGCCGGCCATGTGCATGGCCATCGCCACCGCGCATTCCTCTGCATAATCTCCGATACGTTTTGTTTCAAGCAGTCCGCCCGAGGTTGCCAGGTCGGGTTGGATAATGTCAACGGCACGTGTATCGAGAAGAGGTTTGAATCCTCCCTTAAGCATGTAAATATCCTCTCCTGTGCAGGTTGGAGTTTCAAGGGCATCGGAAACCGTTTTCCACTGGTCGGTGTAGAACCATGGAACCATATCTTCGAGCCAAGCCAGCCTGTATTTCTCCATCGCCCTGCCGAAGCGGATCGAATTATTTATGTCGAAATGGCCGAAGTGATCGGCGCACAGAGGCATTTCATAGCCAACAGCATTTCTAACCTGTTCAACATATTCTGCAAGTCCCTCGAGACCTTTGTCGGTTATCTGCACCTGGGTGAAAGGATGAAGGGTATTTCCATACCCCATGTAGGTCCTGAGGTCGTACTGACCAACAGCGCCGTCCCAGAATTTGTTGTTTACAAGCGAATCCGGCTCTTTGGCAACGACATGGATTCCAAGATCCATTTTGAGCCAGGTGAATCCCTGTTCTTCCACCCTTTTTTTCATTGTCCGGGCAAAGGCAGCAGGGTCATTGGCTCCGGGAGTGTCGGCATAGAGTCGAATTTTATCCCTGTATCTTCCGCCCAGGAGCTGCCATGCTGGTACTCCATAGGCTTTGCCGCATAGATCCCAGAGCGCCATTTCAACAGCGCATACACCACCGCCCTGGCGGCCATGGTAGCCATACTGCCTGATTATCTTGAATATCATCTCGACGTTGCAGGGGTTGAGGCCAAGAATCCTGCTTTTGAGCATCAGGGCATAGCGTTCGTCTGCTCCGTCCCTCACTTCTCCGAGCCCGTATATACCCTGGTTGGTGTCGATACGGATTATTGCGGTACGCCCAACGTTCCCGACAACGGCGACGCGCATGTCGGTTATTTTAAGGTCAGACGGACTGGAAGCGCGATTCACCCTGGAGGTTGTCTGTGCGATTGTGTCTTCAATGGACAAATGCATTAATCCTCCAAGAGCGATGCCTCCGAGAGCGCTCTTTTTAATAAAATCGCGCCTGCTGTTTGATGATCCCTTTTTTTCTTCAGGCTTTTCGGCAGGAACGGCATTTTCAAGCTGTCTGTTCTGTTCCTTAATATCTTTGATTATATCTTTCATTTTAAGTATTTTATCCATTTTTCCCAAATCACGAATCACGAATCACGAATCAAAAATCACGAATCACCAGTTCCTTTCCCTGAAATAATTGTCAAGTTCAGTTTTGGTCATCGGTAATATCCCGGGATAATTATTCAGCCAGTTCATGAAGTCTTTTTTAATCTCATCGCTCCACTGGCTGTCGATTTCCCCGGGTTTGTACTTTCCTTCCCTCAGGCGCAGGTGTCCGAACTCGTCCCTCAGGGCTGTAACCTCGGCTGTGATAACCAGCTCCTCCACCAGGTGAGCAGGTATGAATATTACTCCGAATTTCTTTGCAAGCACAACATCACCCGGAAGTACCACAGCCCTTCCCACCCGGATGGGGGCATTGATTGAAACGAGACTCATCTGCTGGATGTAAGAAGGATCCTGACCCTTTATCCAGCCATTGAATCCCTTTATCTCCGCGAGTCCTTCCTGGTCTCTTACCGAGCCGTAGAAAATGACACCCCTTTTTGAGTTGGCATAGATCGAGTTTCCAAGGTTATCGCCGATAAGGGTTCCGTCAACTATCTTGCCGTAACTGTCGGCAACGTATACATCTCCATCGGTCAGCACATCGATGGGCCATGAGTTTGTACCACCCTGCTGAGCGCGGTTTTCGGCCTTTCCCTTCTCTTTGATATATTTCTCAAGATCGGGCCGGAGGGGCATATACTGTGCCGTGACCACACGACCGGTCATGGGTTCATCGGGATGTATCACCTGCCATTCGCCTTCAAACTGGTTGTTGTATCCCCTGTTGCGAAGGACGCCCCATGCTTCTTCAATTGAAATATTCTTAAGTCTTTCGAGAATCACATCGGAGACCTTAGGCCGTCCGTCGGGAAGACGTTCCCCCTTCCATTCAGGGGTAAGAGCTTTGATGTATTCGGGTGATGAACCCACATTCTGTGCCGTGGCGGCTACAGCGATAAGAAGAAAGGCTGCGGAAAAAATAGAAAGCTTGTTCATGGGCAGGTAGTTTTAATTATTCAGATAAAATTAGCAAATTTCGTTTTATACAGGGTAATACCCGCAGTATAATAAAAAATGACAAGAAAATTCATATATTTCCTTTCCCAAATTATTGTAATACGATAAATAATTAACCATATCCGATATGAACATGAAACTGATCACTGCCGGGATGATAATTGCGGTTATGCTTTCTTCCTGCACCAGGGAAAAACCTATTGATAAAGTAATTGATGAATCACTTGCCTTGGCGGCTGAGCAATATTCACTTATGGCGGATGTTATGAAGGATAAGCCGGGTCAGCTGCCGCGGTCTCTCAATGAAAAAGGTGAGTTCATTACTGCCGGTCCGGGATGGTGGACAAGCGGTTTTTTCCCGGGAAGCCTGTGGTATCTGTTTGAAAATACAAACGATCAGAAATTCAGGGATGCTGCTGCCGAAATGACTGCAAGGATTGAAAATGAAAAGTTCAACAAGGGAACTCACGATCTGGGGTTCATGTTGTTCTGCAGTTTCGGCAACGGTTTACGGATCACAGGGGAAGAGAGCTATAAGGAAGTTCTTCTGACAGGAGCAGAGTCGCTGAGCACACGTTTCAGGCCGAATATCGGATGTATTCAGTCGTGGGGAAGCAGGGCCGGCTGGCAATGTCCGGTTATAATTGACAATATGATGAACCTGGAGCTGCTGATGTGGGCTTTCGAAAATTCAGGTGATTCCTCGTACTACAATATAGCCGTAAAACATTCGGATACAACTATAAAGAACCATTTCAGGGCCGATAACAGTTCATACCATGTAGTTTCGTACGACACTATAACAGGTGCAGTGGAAGTGAAGCAGACGCACCAGGGAGCAGCGGATGAGTCGGCATGGGCGCGCGGGCAGGTCTGGGGATTGTATGGATATACGGCGATGTACAGGATGACAGGTCTTGACAGATATCTCAGCCAGGCGACGAAAATTGCCGACTTTCTTATAAATCACCCGAATATGCCGGAGGACAAGGTTCCTTACTGGGATTTTGATGCTCCAGGCATTCCGGAAGCGAAGAGAGATGCTTCTGCTGCAGCAATAATGGCCTCGGCCCTGATTGAGCTAAGCCGCTATGCAGAAGCTGAGTCGTCGGCAAGGTACCTGGCTGTTGCCGAGAAGCAGATTCGAACGCTCTCATCGCCGGAATACAGGGCGGAAGCCGGAGAAAACGGAAATTTCATACTGAAGCATTGTGTAGGCCATCTCCCGGGGAACAGTGAAGTTGACGTTCCGCTTACCTATGCGGATTACTACTTCATTGAAGCCTTGCTCAGATTAAAGAATTATTTGCCCGCTGCCCGCTAAAGGGGGTACTGTGAGTATTTGGGAACAAGCCCCCTTCAGGGAGTTAGGCGCTAAAAATCGATCATAGCCTTCATCACCCCGTCGTGATAACCATCAACAAGATCAAAAGCCTCTTTTGTTCTTTCAAAGGGGAAACGATGAGTTGCCATATTACCGATATCTATGGTTCCGTCTGCCATCATGCTGATTGAGTCCTCCACGCAGTTCACCTGTCTTCTGATGAACTGAATTGAAATTTCCTTTCGTCTTGTTTTATCGACATCCAGTGTCCACTTGTCGAATTCGGGGATCCCAATAATTACAAGCCGGCCGCCGGGTTTCAGAACCTCCACGGCCTGGTTGACCGCATCCTGTTGCCCGCAGCATTCGAACACGAGGTCGAGGCCGTAAGGTCTGGCATGCAGAATTTCTTTTACAATATCCTGTTTATGCGGATTGCCGGTCCGGAAGGCTTTCTCCTTTTCTGCAAGTGCAAGTCTGCTTTCAATCAAGTCGGTAACGAACATTGACAACGGGTGTTTCGGTTTAGCTGCCAGCATCACGCTCATGCCGATTGGGCCAAACCCAAAAATTGCAACATCCCTATTATCAATGGGTCCTGCTTTTTTTACTGAGTAGACACCAATAGAGAGAGGTTCGGAGATTGCTCCATGATCCGCGCTCAGGTTTGCAGGAAGCGGAAAGCAGCTGTTTTCAGGCATTACGATATACTCAGAGAGAGCGCCTTCGGCTTGTCCGGGGCATCCCAGGAATTTCAGCCTGCGGCAGGTGTGCTGCCTTCCTGCGAGGCACTGGTCGCAGGTTCCGCACCACATTGCAGGTTCGACGGCAATCATATCACCCTCCTTAACCCGCGTCACTGCCGGTCCGGTCTCAACCACCACTCCTGCACATTCATGTCCGACAGTGAAGGGATAACTGACCACCTGCGATCCGATCCGTCCGGATACATAGTAGTGTATATCCGATCCGCATATTCCCAGTGCACGAAGTTTGATTTTCACATCATGAGTATCCCTGATCACAGGTTCAGGAACTTCCCGCATCTCCATTTGCCGTATACCGGTGAGCATCATTGCCTTCATAATCAGTTGTGGTTTGTTTCGTCAAATATATATCATTACCGGAGCATGATTAACAGACATGGTTAATTTATTTGTATATTCACTACCTGACACATAGTGAATAATTCGTTGTAAATGCTTATCCGCCAAAGATTATGAGGAAGATATTCGGAATAGGAGAGACCGTTCTCGACATTATATTCAAGAATGGCCAGCCGCAGGCTGCAAAGCCGGGAGGAGCGATGTTCAACAGTCTGGTTTCGCTTGGAAGGGCAGGACTTCCTGTTCATTTCATTAGTGAATATGCAGATGATGATGTGGGCGGCCTTATTGATTCTTTTCTCGGTTCAAACGGTGTTGACACATCGCATGTTCATCATTACAGGGACGGTAAGACCAAGCTGGCCCTGGCTTTTCTGAATGAGAGGAACGATGCAGCATACACCTTCTATGAAAAGTATCCGGTAAACAGGCTCGATATAGAATTTCCTTCGACCGCGAGAAATGATATTGTGCTGTGCGGATCGATTTATGCAATAACAGCCGATATCAGGGGAAAATTCAGTAAATTCATCAGTGAAGCATATAACAGGGGATCAATTGTGATCTATGATCCGAACTTCAGGAGCGCCCATCGTCATGAGCTCGACCGTCTGAAGCCACTCATAGTTGAAAACATGTCGATGGCCAGCCTGGTAAGGGGATCAGATGAAGATTTCCTGAATATCTTCGGAACTGTTGGTCCTGATGAAGCCTGGGAGGCAGTCAGAAGCCACTGCAAATGCCTTGTTTACACTGCCAATGCTGAAGGTGTATTTGTAAGGACGGAAGCATACAGCGGAAGTTTTCCCGTGAAAAAAATAACACCGGTAAGTACGATAGGGGCAGGGGATAATTTCAATGCCGGAATGATGGCTGCGATGTATTTCAACAAGATAAATGCTGAAATGCTGACAACTATGGGAGTGGACCTTTGGAAAGCGGTTGTTACCACAGGTGTGGATTTCGCCTCTGAAGTATGTATGAGTTACGAAAACTATATTTCTGAAGGATTTGCTGAAAGACTGAAGAAGAATCTCTCTTAGTTTCCCGGGAAGTCAAGTCTGATCAGACAGGTTTGCCGTTTTCAAGTACGTATTTTTCAGCTTCAGGATTCCATATATAGTCGTTCGCTGCCACTATTTCGTGCAAACCGGCATAGAAAGGATCCTTTTTTCCCAGTTCTCCGAGTTTGTAAAGAGAAACAAGCGGCATTGAGATATTTGTATAGATGAGTTTCTTCCCGCCGGGTATCTGTGGCAGGCTGAGTGTTGTTTCCGGAACCGCATCAAGGCCTCCCACATGGGTAATCATCACGGCAGGATTGATCCTGCCGGCAGCCATCATTCTGAGCGATTCGCGCATATCATCAGTATTGCCGCCAGAAGTTCCAACCAGGTGGGTGAAGGAATAATGTACATTATAGAAGTTCAGTTCAGCCTTGAATTCAGGATTTGTGGGCCCTGCAAAAAAGTTCAGGCATCCATCGGCGCCCAGAATTGCATCGCCCTGTTCCACAACCTGTTTCACCGGAGCAAAAACGAATACGTCGTCAAAACCATTGTCGCCGGTAAGGCTTCTCAGTTGCTTAACCGGATCAGTAGTCTTTCCGGTATTGACGTACATCAGTTTCACACCTTCCTTAAGGGCATGTTCGGGTGGAAAAAGGCAGGCTGCCCTTGCAAGCCGGGAATCGTCTATGTCGGTTACAACCAGCAACCCTGGCTTTTTGTCCTGGTGAATCGCATAATCGATCGCTCCCAGCCCCATCGGTCCGACTCCGGCCAGTATTGCCATATTCCCGCCTTCCTTGATTCCCATCGTGTGGTTGTAGGTTCCGGGCGGCACATGATAACTTGCATTGAAAGCACCGACGATGCACGACATCGGCTCCGAAAGCGATGCAGGGTAGAATGCCTCACCGTTGTAGGGCAGAAGGCAGTCAGCTTCCATCACTATGTCGGGTATGATTATATGGGTGGCATCGCCCCCGATATATCTGTAGGAGTATCCCGGGGCATCCAGGGTTCCCATATGAGCCATAGCAGGCTGGATCGAGAATTTCTGTCCAGGCCTGAACTGGTTCTGCCATTTCTTTCCGACTTCAAGTATCACACCTGAAAACTCATGTCCGATCATTGTCGGATTGACTGCAATATCATCAGGCACCCTTTTATGGTCCGCTCCCTGAAGGGCTGCCTTGTGTGATGACATGCAGATGCTGTCGGAAACGACCCTTGCAAGAATCTCATCTTCCTTCATTTCAGGAAGTTCAAATTCCTCAAGACGAAGGTCTTTCTTACCGTAAATTCTGACTGCTTTTGTTTTCATGTTTTTTTATTTTACCACGGAGGACACAGATTTACACGGATTTGCTACCCACCCTGTGCTCTGTGCCCTGTGCCCTGAGCCCTCCACCTTCGCTAAAGCTACGGTGACACGGTGTGCCCTGTGCCATCATCCCAGCATCACCTGTCCGCCTGTAACAGGGACAGCCTGGCCGGTTTCGTATTCCTGGTCGATGATGTAAAACATTGCCTTTACCACATCGTCGAGCCTGCATCCGCGCTTCATGGGAACCTGTTCCTCATAGTGCTTCTTCACATCTTCAATGGTTTTTGCCCCCGGCACTTTGCCTGTTTTAAGGTACTGAACAAAAAGTCCATGCTGAGGATCGGACCAGAGTGGTCCTTCATAGAAATTTCCCGGACATATGGAATTGACCTTGATCCTGAAAGGAGCCAGCTCGAGTGCAAAGGACTGGGTGAGGCCGATTCCTCCGAATTTGGCACCAGCATAGGCAAAGTTCCTGTTGCTGCCCCGTAAGCCCGATTTTGAATTAATCTGGATTATATCCGTGAAATAATCAGGCTTCTCCTGATTCTGGATCTTCATAACCTCAGATGAATATTTAGCGCAGTGGAAATACCCGTTGTAGTTTATCCTGGTGGTTCTGGTAAAGGTTTCGGGATCCATTTCGTCAAGACCCCCGGCCCTGAGCACCCCCGCGTTGCTTACCATCAGGTCGAGGCCGCCAAAGGCGCCAACAGTACTGTCGATGAGATTTTTAACGGATTCAGGATCAGAAACATCTGTTTTGATGAACAGAGCCTTGTTTCTGGAGTCAGGATTATTTAGCTGCGAAACGAATTTTGATCCGGTTTCTTCATTGAGGTCGGCAATCACGACGTTCACATTCAGTCTGAAAAGGGCTTCGGCTATTCCAGCCCCGAATCCCTGGGCGCCGCCGGTGACGATTGCAATTTTCTGTTCCAGCCTGTTGCCTTTGGCTGCGCCCTGCGAGACTTTCCTCCTGTAGTTTTCAACCTCCCATTTGTCAATAAACTCGGTCTGATCGGGAGTGAGTGTTTTCGTGCCGCCGCAAAGAGACGAATAATGGCTTATTTTAATCATGTCCTCATATACATCAAGAACTGCTTCGGCAGATGCCACGGAATCATCAACGGCAAGAATTCCCGCGTTCTTAATAACAATTACCTTCGGGAGGTACCCGTATTCGTTGAGGAAGCGGGGAAGCTGTGTCCTTGTCGATTCGAGGATTTTTTCCGGTGTTGAGGATTGCTCTATGAAAAGGTATCTTGTTTTGCAGTACACGATGATATCAGGAGTGAGAGGAAGCGATATCTTATGAAACTCCATCTGATTCTGATAGTATTTGGCTATCAGACTGTTATTCCTGTATCTGATTACCTTTGACTTATCTCCGGAGAGAAGCATTCGCAGAGCCGGAAGGACTTTGCAGAGAACAGGGTTAAAGGGAAGATCCTCAATCTTGTCCGTACTCCCGATATGGTTTGAGATAGCAGAAATCATATCTTCATAAATCTTCCTCACCTCATCAGCCGAGTCGGCACTTACGAACGATCCGTGATTTTCAAGAAGAATTATCTGCGGGTCGGTATGGAAGTCAGCCCTGTATTTTAATATTTCCGATTCAAGTTTTTTGAAAAGCGTATAGCCCGGATCAATATAGGGCACGAAAAGGGCTTTGTCTCCAAACAGCTGAGCTACAAGGTTCCTGGCATTTCTGCTGCACAGGATCCCGTTTACCATGGTAGGGTGCAGGTGAACCACGAATTTATACCTTATAAGGTCGTGAAGTGAAGTTTCGACAGATGGTCTGAGGTTCTGACTTTTGTCAATGATGCTGTTCAACATATCCGTCTTCACCTGGTCCTCTCTGACAGCGGGATCGTCGGAGTATTGTTTTTCCGAAATAAGGTGAAGCTTTTCCCTGTTGAGGGCAACCAGGCCGCTTTCGTTTAGGGTGGAGAGGGGCTGTCCGCTGGCCTTGATCCAGATGGTTTGTCCGTCCTTGTATGATGTATTTCCTCCTCCGGCAATTACATATTCAGTATTGTTGCCGTAGAACCTTGATATTTCGAACAGTTCAGCAATTTCCGGCTTCATGGTTTCAGTTTTTAGAATGGAAGAATTCTATTACTAGTTTTCCGAGGTATGTCAGTTCCCTTTTCTGGTCAGAATTTGGTAAGCCATCGGGCATGACATAGCCCTGCATTCCCCTGGCCCTGAGGTACTGATGTGCAGCCATCAGGCAAACGCCGTCCCATGCAATCTGTTTAAGGTCGTTGCCGAGCTGTTCCTGTCCTTTAGCAGTAACAGTGAGTGGGAGAAGATCGGGAGTGTTATGTTCGGTGCCGAACGTCACTATAAAATTCCTGTCGTGGAAGAAATGTACAAAATCGCTGAGGATCGGAAGGCTGTTCCTCCCGGGGATCAGTTCGATACAGGAGATATTTCTGTCGGTAAGGGATTTATGCAGTTTTTCCCAGTCTTTCTCAAATTCGGTGTAATTGCCCGAGGAGTCATTAAGGAGTACCGGGTAGCAAGGTATACCTCCTGCCTTCAGTATGATTTTTACAATAGCAGGAAGTTCAAGGAATGAATTCTCATCTTCCTGTACAAATGCCGCGCCTCCGCTTTTCAGGAGGTTCGAGCGGATTTCATTTTCAAGCTGGGCAGGATTGGCAGGATCTGCCTTGGATTTCTTTCCGCCGTATATTTTTTCGATGAATGTCAACTGATCGCCGGGATCGGGATATGTTTCAGAAACAGCCGTCCTCAGAGCCAGGGCAAGGTGTCTCTCACGGACCAGGTCGCGGGCATGCCTTGCTTTAATCTTGTCGTATGAAAGAGCCATGGAAGGATTGACGGGTTCAATAAGTCCGTTCAGTTTTGAAATCATGGCTTTGATCTGGTTCTGGCTCTCCCTGACCACCGATTTTAGCTTTAATCCGTTGAGGAAGCCCGGGTTGAAGGGATAGTCAAGTCCTTTTCCTGAGAAATAGATCCTGCCGGGATTATTCGGGTCGTTGATTCTGATTCCGTTCTTCTGTTCCTCTTTCAGGAGTCCAATGAATTCGATATTGAAAAGAGGAAAAACTTTATTCCTGAGTGATCCGTCAATGAATTCCCTGAAGCCGTCGGCAACAAAAAAATCATTGATTCCAAGAACGGCAATATTCTCGTTCCTTGCCATTGAGAATATGGTTCCCATGTCGGGGAATGAGCTGAATGAGTATGGAGTATGTATATGCCCGTTAGCCTCCCTGAACTGGGGCAGATGGTTGTTTGATAATTTTTTCCGGATATCTTCGGGGGCAGGGTAGTCGGTCAGAAAATATTTCACTACGTACTAATTAGTTTATATAATAACAATCAATATGTAAGCAGACGGTTTTGGAGTCTGAAGCTTTCAACTTCTTTGCGTTCAATCAGGTATCGGTGATCCTGTTGCATTGTCAGTTTATTGCATCAGGTCGCTTATTCCGTTAAGGATATACTGCGGCCGGTACGGGAAATTGTCGACTTCCTCCCTTGAAGTTATGCCGCTGAGGACCAGAAGTGTATCAATTTCCGATTCAAGTCCGCATCTGACATCAGTTTCCATTCTGTCGCCTATAACAATTGCTTCTTCCCTGCTGACCATCAATCGCTTGAGGGCAATTCTCATCATCAGGGGATTGGGTTTGCCGACGAAATAGGCCTTTTTGCCAGTTGCTATTTCTATCGGGGCTATCAGGGCCTTTGTTGAAGGGGCAATACCGTTTTCCACGGGTCCGCTGACATCGGGATTGGCCCCAATGAGCCTGGCCCCCTTCAGAACAAGGTTGACGGCTGTCTGGATGCTTTCAAAGTTATAGTTGTGAGTATCTCCGACCACCACATAGTCGGGATTCACATTGTTTATAGTATAACCGAAACTGTACAAAGCATGGATCAGGCCTGCATCGCCTATTATGAAAGCGCTGCCGTTGGGTTTCTGGCTCGCAAGAAAACCAGCGGTAGCCAGGGCGCTTGTATAGAAATGTTCCTCTCCCACGTCTATGCCAAGCCTGAGGAGTTTCTCGTGAAGTTCCCTCGGTGACCTTTCGCTGGAGTTGGTCAGGAAAAGAAATTTCTTACCCGAAGACTCGAGCCATTTAAGGAATTCAGGAATTCCCGGAAGCAGTTTGTTGCCATGGTAGATTACACCATCCATGTCGATGATAAAACCAGATTTGGCTTTTATCTTTTCGATGACATTTTCCATTGGATAATTTATGAAGTGTGGTGCAAAGATATAAAAAGCTCTCAGACACCCTCTCTGTTGAGCCTCAAAGTCTTTTGAGGAGAGAGGTCAGTTGTGCTTTTATGCCCATTGAGGGGAATTATCTTCTCATGAATTGCATCCACTATCCACGAAGGCTGCGGGAAGAAATAATCCTCCATCTCGTGTGCCGGGATGATCCAGTTGCGGGAACCAACTACAACGGGGGGCGCATCGAGATCGTCGAAGGCGAGTTCCGTAATTGTCTGGGCCATTTCTTTGAGGAACGAACCCCTTGAGGATGCGTCGCTTGCAAGGACTATTCTGCCTGTTTTTCTGACTGACTCAATGACAGGTTCATAATTGAAGGGAACAAGAGACCTGGCATCAATTATTTCAGCGCTCATCCCGTAATTCTTTTCAAGGATATCGGCGGCTTTCAATGCCTGATAAAGCGTGGCCCCGATTGTGAGGATTGTGATATCGGTTCCGTTTTTCTTTATATCAGGTTCGCCAAGAGGTATTTCGTAGTATCCCTCCGGTACGCCTCCGTCATGAAACATTTCCCCGATGTCGTAAATTCTCTGGCTCTCGAAGAATATCACCGGATCGGTTCCCTGCAAGGCGCTGTTCATAAGACCCTTGGCATCGTAGGGAGTTGCCGGGAAGATTACCTTCAGCCCGGGAATGTGGGCAACAAGCGAGGACCAGTCCTGTGAGTGCTGAGCCCCGTATTTTGAACCGACGGAGACCCTTATAACCACGGGCATTTTTATAATGTTCCCGCTCATTGCCTGCCATTTCGGAAGCTGATTGAATATTTCATCACCGGATCTTCCAAGGAAGTCGCAGTACATTATTTCGGCTATTACTCTTCCGCCGCACATGCCGTATCCGATTGCAGTTCCTACAATTGCACCTTCAGAGATGGGCGAATTGAAAAGCCGGTTGTAGGGGAGAGCCTCAGTAAGGCCGCGGTAAACGGCGAAAGCGCCTCCCCAGTCGCGGTTTTCCTCACCCCAGGCAGCGAGGGTTGGGTCTTTGTAGAAACGGTCGATGATCGCCTCAAATAATCCATCGCGAAGCTGGAAAGTTTTTGCCTTTGAGACCGGTTTGCCCTCCTTGTCGAGGTAGAACCTTTCTTTTCCTTTCAGGGATTTAACCCTGGGATTTTCCTCCATCGGAATGAGTACTTCCGGCGTTCCGTCCTCCATCCTGTCAGCCGACTGGTTTGAAAACATCATCCTGCCAATTTCATCGGGATTTGCATCGAGGTTGATACGCGGAGATATGTCGTCATTGATGGCAAGGCTTAGAATATGAGTCATCAGTTTAGTTGCGTCCTCTCTTATTTCCTCAAGCTGGAAGGGAGTGGCAATCCCTGCATCAGTGAGTTTTTTCCCGTAGACGATTATTGAATCCTCTTTCTGCCAGGCCTCTACCTCCTCCTTCGATCTGTACGACGATGCATCGGAAGGGGAGTGGCCGCTTATTCTGTATGTGAGTGTGTCGAGAAGCACAGGCCCTTTTTTCTGGCGCAGGATTTCCATTTTTCTTCTGAATGCATCAATAACGGCCAGCGGGTTATAGCCGTCGACTCTTTCGGCGTGCATCATTTCAGGGTTCACTCCTGCTCCGATCCTGGCCAGTATACCGTATCCCATGGTTTCGCCCATGGTCTGGCCTCCCATGCCGTAGAGATTGTTCATGAAGTTAAAGATCAGCGGCAGTCCGCCGTTGTATTCACCTTCCCAGAGAGTCCTGTACTGGTCCATTGTTGCGAACGCGATGCCTTCCCAGACAGGTCCGCATCCCATCGACGCATCCCCGATGTTGCAGACCACGATACCTGATTTGCGGTTGATTTTCTTGTAAAGCGCCGCACCTACCGAGATGTCTCCGGAACCACCCACTATCGCATTATTCGGGTATATTCCGAAAGGAGTGAAAAAAGCGTGCATCGAACCTCCCAGTCCCTTGTTGAATCCGTAAGCGCGGGCGAAAATTTCTGACAGGGCCCCGTAAAGGAGGAAATGCTTTGCCAGAACCTTAACCGGACCGGTAAAATCTTTTTCAACCACCTTCAGAGTCCTTCCTCCGAAATAGTTTTTCATCACCGTGTAAAGCTCATCTTCACCTAGCCCGGCGATCGCTGAAAGGCCTTTTGCCAGTATCTCTCCGTGGCTCCTGTGGGAGCCGAAAATATAATCGTCTATCCCAAGGTTGTAAGCCATTCCGACAGCCGATGCCTCCTGTCCGATTGAAAGATGGGCGGGTCCGGGATGGTTATAAGGAATGCCCCTGTATTCATTAGTGGTCTTGATCAGGTTAAGCATCGTCTCAAATTCCCTGATTATCACCATGTCGTGGTAGATCCTGAGAAAATCCTCAGTGCTGAAATTAGCCCTTTCCTCTTCGATGGTTTTACCGTACTGGTTTACCGGGATCTTTCCGAATTCAATGAACCGGGGTCTGCGAACCTCTTCCGGACTGATATACTGACTTTTTGGCATGTTATAATGTTTTGAGGTATTTTGTTGTTAATCCGTTAATAGCTGAATTTTTCTATCTGTTCTTTTATTTCCCTGAGGAACAAAGTAGCAGGACCGCCGTCGACGGCTCTGTGGTCGTAGGTCAGGGAAAGTCCCATGTATGGAACAAATCCGAAAATATTGTTGCCCAGGTCAGCCGGCCTGTTAATTATGGTACAAATTCCAAGAATTGCACATTGAGGCAGATTTATGACTGGGGTAAACATTTCAACCCCGTAATTGCCCAGGTTTGAAATTGTGAATGAAGCTGAAGTACTCTGGATCAGTTCGGGATTGATATTACCCTTTCTGCATGCCTCTGCGGAAGCCTTCAGTGCCTGCGACAGTCCGGGAAGATCCATCAGGTCAGCATTTTTGACAGCAGGAACCATAAGTCCGCGGGGGGTATCGACGGCAATGCCAAGGTGAACCCTGTTAAACAGCCTTATTGATTCACCAAGGAAGTGTGCGTTAACGGCCGGGTGCCTGGCAATAGCCTTTATCACGCAGTAGGAGACAATGTCGTTGATCGTTATATCGTGGCGTTCGGTTCCGTTTTTAAGACCTTCCTTTATTTTTCTTCTTGCTTCAAGCACATTTCGCACATCTGCGCTCATGTGATGTGTGAGCTGGGCGGAATCGCGAAGGGAGGTGTGCATAGCCCTGGCGATCAGTTTCCTGACATTTGAAAGAGGCTGTTCGGTGAATTCTTCTGCCGGAATGGTTGCAACGGCTGCAGCATTTACAGGCGCTAAGTCACTTACAACTGTTACATTACTAACATTAGTTTCAGCGACTGTGACCGGAGTCGGACGGGAGAGAGCTTGTTGAATATCGCTGCACACTATTCTGCCATTTGGTCCGGATCCGCTTACAAGGCTGTAGTCGATGTTCTTTTTTTCGGCAAAGCGCCTGGCTCTGGGGGAGATTCTTATCCGCCGGTCATGAGCTGAAGCAGGTTCAGCCTCCGACGATACCGCAACTGCCGCACTGACAGTCCGGATTTCATCAGCAGGGCCTGGCACAACCTTGTCATTTTCAGCAGGAGTCTGTTCTCCGGATGGTTCAACTGACTCTCCGGCTTCGCCGATGAAAGCCACTTTGGCCAGCACCGGGACTTCCGCCCCGTCGTCGTAAAGTATTTCCAGGAGAATACCGTCAGCCGGGGATTCCACATCGAATGCGGCCTTATCGGTCTCATAGGAGAACAGGATATCTCCCGCTTTCACAGATTCGCCCTTTTTCCTGAACCATTTTGTTATTATGCAGGTCTCAACCGATTGACCCTGCCTGGGCATTATTACAGCAATTGCCATTTATACTTGTTATAATAAGTTGAACAATCTCAAATAGAATTAGTTTTGAAAACGTTTATTTTAACGTGATTACAAAATTAGCAATAAAACATGTATTTACAAGTAATTATTATTATATTTACAAAAATATTCAGTGAATGAATTCAGGCGGATCCATACCGCAGCACAGAAAGCTTTACGAGATACTACGCAGGCACATCATGGATGGTGTTTATGCAGAGGGTGATCTTTTGCCTTCGGAGAATGAGTTGTGCAGGCTGTACGGGATGACACGTCCGACTGTAAGGCAGTCATTGGCTGGTTTGGCCAATGATGGTTACATCAGGAAGCATCAGGGAAAGGGCAGCATTGTTCAGCTTCCTCCCAGGGAGATAGGTATATTATCAATATCGGGTACGACGTCTGCGGTGGGTAACAGGAATCTGAAGACACGGATAATTGTCAGACCGGTACTGAAGCCCTGGCCGAAGGATTTCATGTTTACGCTTACCGGGCTTGAGCGGGAGTCGGGTTGTATCTACATGGAGAGGCTGAGGCTTCTTGATGAGTCTCCCATATTCTATGACATAAGCTATATCGCGAATATTAATCTGCCCCGGATCACGGCGCGGCAGTTTGAGAACAGGTCGCTCTTTGCCATACTCAGGGAGCATTATAAGGTTGAGATAAAGGGGGGGGAGCAGAGGATACGGGCCATTTCGCCGTCCGCCAGAATTCGCAGGTTTCTCAAACTTGATCCCGGGCAGCCGGTGCTTCATCTCGAGAGGAAGATGCTGACGAATTTCGAAGGACTCTTTGTCTATTCCTCGATATTTTGCAACACCGGAAAATATTCTGTTTTCGGAAGTTTCTGATAATTATGGCGTCGTTTTGATTATAACCATAAAATAGATTATTTTTAGGGCTCAGATCACTTAAGCATCGTGGATTCAATCATCAACCAGTTATAAACAAAAACAGAAATCAACTTATGGAAGATCAAGGAAAATCATGGTCCAGGCGACGTTTCCTGGGTTCGGCGGCTATCGGAATAGCCGGAATTGCAGTTATACCGGCATTGTCCACATCATGCAAGGGTAAGACCAGGGCAGTTAAGCAGGAGAGTGATGAAGATATTACTCTCGGGTTTATCGGTCTCGGGCAGCAGGCAATGTTCCTTCTTTCCGGCTTTTTGCAAGTGCCGGGGGTGAAGGTGGTTGCCGGATGTGATGTTTACGGCATCAAGCGCAAGCGTTTTGAGAAGAGGGTTACCGATTTTTACTCCCAGGCAGGCAGGGAGTTCAAGCTTGACACCTATGAAAAGTATCAGGATGTTCTCTCAAGGGAGGACATTGATGCAGTTGTAATTGCAGTTCCTGACCATAGTCACGCGATGATTGCCATTGCAGCCTGCAAGGCCGGCAAGGATGTTTATCTGGAGAAGCCCATGACCCTTACAATCAAGGAAGGACAGGAGCTTAAGAAGGCGGTCAGGCAGTATAACAGGGTGCTTGCAGTGGGCAGCCAGCAGCGTTCGGATGCAGGTTTCCAGCATGCAGTGAACCTGGTTCAGACCGGGGCACTCGGCAAGATTACAAAAGTGAATTCATATGTCGGGGCACCGCCCAAACCTTATGATCTTCCTGAAGAGCCTATACCTGCCGATCTTAACTGGGACCTTTGGCTGGGTCCGCTTCCTGCAACGATTCATTTCAACAACCAGCTTAATCCGCCCATCTCTCTCGATCCTGAAAAGAATGAGGAATTCTGGGGTGCATGGCGCTGGTACAAGGAAATGGGCGGCGGATTCACAACAGACTGGGGAGCACATATGTTTGACATTGCCCAGTGGGGACTTGGCATGGATAAGAACGGGCCGGTTGAGATCTCACCTATTGGCGACGGAACGGAATTCATTTCGTATAAATATGCAAACGGAGTGGTTATGACGTCTGAACCATTTGATGACAAACTCACCAAGGGAGTCAAATTCTGGGGTGAAAACGGATGGATTGAAGTGGCAAGGGGTTATTTCAATGCCTCCGATCCGAAATTCAATCCGCCTGCTTCAGCTACGGCAGCCGACGACGGTCCTTATGAGACAAGGATTCCTCATCAGGTTAATTTCATAGAGTGTGTCAGGTCGCGTCAGGATCCGGTCGCTTCGGTTGACATCGGTCACAGCAGTTGCAATGTCTGCACACTGGGAAATATAGCATGTGATCTGAAGAGGACCATTAAGTGGGATCCGGCAACTGAAACCTTTATAGATGATACCGACGGTGAAGCAACCAAAAGACTTCAATATCAGTACAGG
>JBAQCK010000035.1:0-12999 GCA_049294075.1 Bacteroidales bacterium
TTCAGGTTAATATGCAAGAAGTACTAAAGGGTATTTCCATTGTAGTTGCTGTTGGCTTCATCATTGCTGTAGGCTTCAGGTTGGCTGTTGGCTTCAGGGTTTCCTTCTGCTTCAGCATTGCCGTTGGCTTCAGTGTGAACATTTGCTTCAAAGCTGCCCTTGGTTTCAGCATTGCCGTCGGCTTCAGCCGACGGTAGAAGTTACTGTTTTTGAAGTGGGGCTTTAGCCCCTTTTCCTTTGTTCCGGGACTGAAGTCCCTATAAAAAAAGGGGAAGGGTTGTCCCAGCCGTCAGCTGAAGCTGACGGTAACAGAAGAAAGTATTCCACAGAATTTCAGGTTAATATGCAAGAAGTACTAAAGGGTATTTCCATTGTAGTTGCTGTTGGCTTCATCATTGCTGTAGGCTTCAGGTTGGCTGTTGGCTTCAGGGTTTCCTTCTGCTTCAGCATTGCCGTCGGCTTCAGCGGGAACGTTGGCTTAAAGGTTTCCTTCTGCTTCATCATTGCCGTTGGCTTCAGTGTGAAAATTTGCTTCAAAGCTGCCCTTGGTTTCAGCATTGCCGTCGGCTTCAGCCGACGGTAGGAGTTACTGTTTTTGAAGTGGGGCTTTAGCCCCTTTTCTTTTGTTCCGGGACTAAAGTCCCAATAAAAAAAGGGGAGGGGTTGCCAGCCGTCAGCTGAAGCTGACGGTAACAGAAGAACGTATTCCACAGAACTTCAGGTTAATATGCAAGAAGTACTAAAGGATATTTCCATTGTAGTTGCTGTTGGCTTCATCATTGCTGTAGGCTTCAGGTTGGCTGTTGGCTTCAAGGTTTCCTTCTGCTTCAGTATTGCCGTCGGCTTCAGCGGGAACGTTGGCTTCAAGGTTTCCTTCTGCTTCAGCATTGCCGTTGGCTTCAGTGTGAACATTTGCTTCAAAGCTGCCTTTGGTTTCAGCATTGCCGTCGGCTTCAGCCGACGGTAGATGGTTGTAAACAAGTATTTAAATAATTATCTTTGATATGAATTTAATTTTCCTAAGCCATGTTCAAATACATTAATGTGGTACTTTTCGCCGTGATGCTTGTAATGAACTACCTTGCAAATGCCCTTCTGCTTAACAACAAAACAACCGGGGAGCTGTCCGATTCCTTCCCCAACCTCTTTGTACCTGCCGGACTGACTTTTTAAATTTTGGGGTAATTTATATCCTTCTTCTCCTTTATGTCATATTTCAGTTCAAGGACTCATATGTTTTCGCTGGATCGAAGATCAGCCTGGCATTCAGCATTTCATGCATCCTCAATGCCCTCTGGATAGTATTCTGGCATTACGGGAAGATGCCCCTTTCGCTTCTGGTGATGGCCGGATTACTTGCTTCACTTATTTCTGTAAATATTGCTATCCGTGATTTGCCTTTCGGAATCATCAAGGCTTCCTTCGGAATTTATCTCGGGTGGATCTGCATCGCCACAATCGCCAACGTAACCGCGGTGCTGGTGACCTCAGGATGGAACGGATTCAATATCTCACAAGAAGCCTGGACCATTATCATGATAGCGATCGGCACCCTTCTGGTTGCCCTTACAATCTACAGGCTTAATAATTCTTTCCTGGGACTTGCCGTAGTCTGGGCTTTTCCGGGAATTGCGATCAAACGCCAGGTCGATTACAGAACCATCCTGATTACCGCAGTAATTGCCATGATTATCATTAGCATTGTCACCTTGTGGGGTTTCCTGAGGAGAAACATGGTTTAGAAAGCATCGCGGCCCGGACAAATATAGATATAAAGGTGATTAAGGCTGAACCGGGACCTGTCAGCAAAGTTCCTGGAAGGCTCTCCTGAACTCAAGGGGTTTGGCAATATTATGGAATATCTCCTTTGTTCCTCCGGTTCCGATTATGGTAATTATTCCGTAATTGAGTATCCTGCCCATGACCGACTGGTCGACGTTTACAGTTTCTATTTTGGAAAGGTTCATTTCGAATGTTCTTCTGGCGATGAAACCGGTTTTTATAATTATCCTCCGGTTTGTAATTACAAATTCCGATACTGCCCTTTGTATCAACGGAGCGATGGTGAGTGTGAAGAGAGATTTCAGGGTAATGAAGATCACCCAGTGAAATCGTGTTTCGAATACCACCGATTCATCCCTGATAAGGTGGTTGTCAACGTATCTTCCCATGATTTAAAAGATTTTGCAGCCTGATGTTACTCAATATTAAAATTCATAAATGTTTCGAACACTCTTTCCCTTGTCTCAGGGGGAGAAGGATTCAATACTGAAAATCCCCTAAAGGAGGAAGAAAGTTTCAATTGTTCCAATTTACCCATGATAAAATTAGGTTTTCTTTTTCTTCGATGAATATCCTTTTTAGTTTATTTGGTATCTGTTTTCTAATTATTGATCCTGAAGGGAGGGAATACCTAAAACACGTTATTACATTGTAATAACATTCATTTCAGCCATATACGGACAGAGTCAGCCACAAACATACGGGTACTTTGGGTATATTCAGATCCGGAAGGGCTTTTATGCTTTAAATCGATATAAAATGCCAGGTAACCGTTTTCCGGATATCTGATTAAAGCTACTGTTTCATCATTGCCGGTCCTCTCAGGATCTGATTCTGTCCATTCTTCATCCCTGAAATCAGGATCATCGGAATCTGCAATCCACAAATCAGCGTCAATTATCTGTCCGGGCTCAGACCGGACCGTAACAGCAATAGTTCCATCCGTTCCGGAAATTTCATAATTGCAGTCGGGATAATTTCCGTTGTTTGTGGTTATCCCGAAAAATGCACTCAGGGTTGTAAGCGCCTTTACCTTGGTTCCAAGATTATGACCGGCATTTGGGGTGTAACAGATATGATTGTCGCCAGGGATGCTGTCGATATAATTTTTGACTGCATCAACAGGCCAGTAGGGATCATTTGTTGCCATGAAGATCATTTTAGGCATTGTAAGCGCTTTACGGTATGAGTACGGATCTATCATTTTAACGAGATCATTGCCATCAGATGACCCCAGATCCTCAAGGATGCCAAGCTTTACATAATCTTCAATTTCGACACTGTAATCTCCCCATACTTCTTTTTGATAACTGATATTTACAGGCATGTTGAGCACGTCGATAACCATCGGGCAGATCGCCTTGACCCTGTTGTCGGAAGCCCCGGCAAGCCATGTGGTCCAGCCTCTTTTTGAGGCTCCTGAAAGAACAAAGCCCGTGACCTTCTTCCCTGTTTCCTTTGCAGAAAACTCCTGGATAACATCCATAGCCCTGACAGCGCTTTTTGTCATGGGGAAAAGAAGCGGCCAGGTAAAATCCTTATCCTGTTTGTAATTATACAAGGTGTAAGTTATAAGTGCATCTTCGGTAAGATCGTTGTACAGGGGCTGATTCGGCACCTGCCAGATAATTGCCGTCACAGCCTTATTGGCAACAGCGATATTGCCTATTGCCTTTACAAAATCATCTGTAAATTCATGGATGTTCGGTTTTCCGTCCTTAACGCTTCCGCCCGTGATGAACAACAATGCATCACTGGATTCCAGCATATCAGGAACTATGATCATGAGTTCATGATTCCACTCTATTTCGCGCCATGTCTGTGACGTAAATAAAATCCGGTACAATCCGGCACCTTCCGAAATTTGTTTCTCCTGCACTTCCCAGCGGAACGATTTGTCGGAGTTATTGAGATAAGCCTGAAGTGCATTATCCGGCGTTACAGGTTCATGAGAACATGAGCTTGGTGCCAGGGCAGAAATTATTACAAGAGCTGTAAAGAATAATTTTTTCATGTTACAGAAGATTATTATTATAAACTTAATTCAATTTTGATGAATAAACTCCTTTATGCCTGAGCATCACCTCTCTCCAGTTGGTTATTATGATTCCGTTGTCCTCAAAAAACTTAAGGATCACGGGATCGGAAAACAGTTGGGCTTCCCATATCCTTTGCTGCCACGATCCTGTTATGGTTTTAAGGTTGTCGGTCGCAACCGAGGGATGGAATATTATTTCTGTAAGTCCCGGTTTAAGTGAACTGACGAGCTGGAAGAAGTTATCCCTTTTGTTTTCGTAACTGTCTCCGTCAGGTACGCTTGAGAAGAAGTCGAGCTTGGGAAGGGAATAGCCGGCAAGCATGTCAACAAGCTCCGGCGTGAGGGGGTATCCCGCTTTCCTGAAGAACTCCGCAACTTTGGTATCCGACAGATCGATGACGTTTGCAGGTATGCCGTATTCCTCTGCTATTTTAAGAAATACCTTTACATATTCTGGAGATCCGTACATTGTGCCCATGTGGGTATCGATATGGGATGGCCTGTATCCTGCTGCGATTACCTTGTCTATCTGCGCACGGACTTCTGTTTCTATCTCTTCAGCGGTGGCATGGGTAACCACTTCGGGTACGCTGCGCCACATCATGCCGTCGGGATCGATCAGACCGGGTACCTTTGCCGGATCGGCAACGGGGCCCCATCGCCAGGTCTTCCATTCGCTTGTGTGTGTAAGGTGAACGCCGATATCGGGAGAATCCTGTGTCTTAGCCCATTCAATCATATCCATGGCATTGGCACATGGCACCATAACAGCCGCCGACCTGATATCACCTGTTTCGAAATAGTGTTTCACCGCAATGTTGGCCTCCTCGCACATTCCTGCATCATCGCAGTGAAGAATGATTACCTTGCTGCCTCCAGGGAATCCGAGTTTTTCCGCATTGGTAAGGTTTTGTTCCGGTGTTCCTGCTTTTGACCGCTTGTATGCAGGCAGGATCGTCAGCGAGATAGTGATAAAAAATAAAGGGATAATCCGATAGATGTACTTTTTAAGGCTGGTCTCCATGATATTACATTATTTTGATAATAAAATCTGCATTAATCCAAGTAAGGTGATTCTTTAAAACTCTTATCCCGTCAGTCTTCATTGATGGTCTGGGTAAGTTTCTTCACCACTCTGAACTGGTTGAAAAACTCCTTTGCAATAACCCTGAGCAGGGTATAAACGGGAACAGCGAAAATCATGCCTATAAATCCTGCTATTCCCCCTCCGATAATGATTACCAGGAAAATCTCAAGGGGGTGCGATTTCACGCTCCTGGAATAAATCACCGGGATCAGTATGTTGTTATCAATAAAGTTAACCCCTATGAAGGTTCCCAGCAGTTTAAGTGAAGCCGGCAACAGATCATCATATGCTCCGGCAGCCATAATGGAAATGGTTCCCAGTATTAGTCCGATTACCCCGCCGATAATAGGACCGATATAAGGGATGATATTCATAAGTCCCACGAAGAATCCTATCAGCAGGGCATTCTGGAAACCGAATATCCTCAGCATAATGGCAACAAGAGTCATTACCCCGATCACTTCCAGGAGGACCCCGAAATAATAACGGATCAGCAGGTTTTTTGAATCTTCAACCACTTTTCTGGTTGCATTGTGATGTTTCTCGGGAATGAAAAGAAGGAGCCCGTCCTCGAATAGATTTTCGTCTTTCAGGAAGAAAAAGGAGATGAAGAGGATGGAAAAGATTCCGACAAATATATTCCCCGCGATATTAAAAAATTTGCCCAGTGCAGAGCCAATGCTTCCGAGATTTACAAGTTCCCTGAGCCGTGCAACTGTGAACTGATCAATGGTTTCGCCGGCAGGGATGGCACCGAGTTCATGAAGCCTTTCGTCGAGCCAGTCCAGCGGACCCTGAAGATTGTCCACCAGGGCATTCACGTCGATTGATGATACAGTTTCGGCCTGTGTTATAATCATCGGGACAATCACAGCCACGAATCCGACACCAATCAGTACCAGTGCCAGCAGTGCCAGCAAAGCGCTGGCAATGCGAGGCATACTCAGTTTACGGATGTGTATTTTGTCAAACAGAGTCACAAGGGGTTGACCGATAAATGAAAGTATAGCGGCAAAAAGTACCCATACTATGATGTAGGAGAACCGCCAGATAAAATATCCGAAGATTAAAATTACAAGGATGTAGCCGGTATACTTCAGAACCTGTTTCATTCGGGCCGGGATTTATTAAGCTATAAATTTACAAAAAACATGTTAACGGGATTTCTTAAATCTCATTAAAAACACCAGCATAAGAAAGGCTGAAACTGATGCGGTTACTGCCCCGAAATAAAACGGGACGGATGAGTTAACCTTGTCGTACAGAACTCCTGCTATAAGACTTGCCGGCAGTAGTGTTATACCCAGCAGGCCGTTGTAGATTCCCAGACCGGTTCCCTTCTTATTTTTGTCGATTATATCTGAAATAAATGCCTTTTGAATCCCGTCGGTTGCAGCTGAATAAAGACCATAAAGAGCAAAGAGAGCTACCAGGGAACCTTTTTCTTCGGAAAATCCGAATCCGAAGTAAACCACCGCGTAAATCAGAAAACCTGCAATCAGTATCTTTTCCTTTCCGATTCTGTCGGCCAGCGATCCCACCGGTATGGATGCAACCACTGAAACAACATTTGTAAGAAGGAAGACCAGCGGTATGAAGGCAACTTTTAATCCAACCTCATTTGCCTTTACAAGAAGCAGGGCATCGGTTGAATTGCCAAGCGTGAAAACGAAAACAATGGCCAGGAAGAACCAGTACTTTGCAGGGAAATCCCTGAAATGGAAAAGCCTGAAAAGTTCATTTTTTTGCTTTCCGGCTTCCTTAATCCCGAAAGCTATTACTGCTATTGCCAGCAATGCAGGAATCCCTGCTACCAGGAAAATGAGCCGGTAATTACCCGGAAGGGATGAAAGCATCAAAAAAGCTATCAGTGGACCGGCAATTGCTCCGCTGTTGTCCATTGCCTTTTGCAATCCGAAGCTTCTGCCGCTGTCGCCCTTTGCGATCGACCCTGCTATCAGGCTGTCGCGGGGAGCGGTGCGGATCCCCTTTCCGAACCTTTCGATGAACCTGAGCAAAAGGACCTGTATGGGAGAGACCACAAGTGTATAGAGAGGGATTATAAGAGCTGAAAGCCCGTATCCGACAAGCATGAATGGCTTGTTCCTGCCTAACCTGTCGCTCCAGAAACCCGTAACGGCCTTAACCAGTGATGCAGTGCTCTCGGCGATTCCTTCTATCAGTGCAAGGCTTGTTTTTGATGCGCCGATCGACAGGAGGAACATTGGCATTACCGAGTATACCATCTTGACCGAGGTATCGGTCAGGAAGCTGGTAAGGCCTGTATAGAAGGTATTCGAGGAGAATCCGAATAAGCTCTTTCCCTTATCGCCGTCACTCATTCTTTTCATCCCTGGCGGTGTTGATCCTTAATAGTTTAAAGATATCTACAACAAGTATGGGGAGAAGTGACATCAGACCAACTATCAGCCAGTGTTTGCCGTCGAGTTCTACCAGGCTGAAAGCATCCCTGACAGGAGGAATAAGGAGAACCACCAGTGCAAGGCCTGCCGAAACCAGGATAGCGCCAACAAGCGGCAGGTTCTTAAACGGGCTGATTGCCAGGGAAGATCTGGTGTTGGAATGCAGATTCCTTACATGCACAAGCTGTGCGAACATAAGGCTGGCAAATGCCATTGTCTGACCGAGAGCCACTCCCTGTTCACGCAGGCCGGCAATAAATGCAACAAGAGGTATTGCCCCAATCATAAGTCCCATGTATACAACCCGCCATATCATTCCATTGGTCATGAAACCTTTCTTCGAGTTACGGGGCTTGCGGTTCATAATATTAGGCTCGGCCGGATCGATGCTCAGCGCAAGGGCCGGCAGACTGTCGGTCACAAGGTTTACCCAGAGGATATGGATTGGAAGCAGGGGTGTGCCCAGGTTGAAAACCGAGGTGACCAGAAGCAGGAATATTTCACCGATATTCGTTGACAGCAGGAAAGTGATTGCCTTGAGTATGTTGTCGTATATCCTTCTTCCTTCCTCCACTGCCGACACAATGGTTGCAAAATTGTCATCGGTGAGGACCATGTCGGCTGCTCCCTTGGCGACATCGGTTCCGACTATCCCCATGGCAGCTCCGATATCGGCCTGTTTGAGTGCCGGAGCGTCATTCACTCCGTCACCGGTCATGGCCACAACTTCATCATGGGACTGCCATGCCTTTACGATCCGAACCTTGTGCTCAGGTGCAACCCTGGCATAAACAGAATACCTGGCAACATTATCCCTGAATTCCTCTTCGCTGAGCTTTTCGAGCTCGGCTCCGGTTATGGCCGTATCTCCTTCCCTGAAGATCCCTATTTCGCGGGCGATAGCCATGGCGGTTCCCTTATGATCGCCGGTTATCATCACAGGTTTTATACCTGCAGTGCGGCATAAGGCAACTGCGTCAATAACCTCAGGGCGGGCCGGATCGATCATGCCAAGCATCCCAATAAATATCAGTCCGTTCTCGAGATCTCCTGTCGACACGTTGCCGGGAGCCGAAGGGCAATCCTTATAAGCCATTGCAAGCACCCTGAGTGCCGAATCAGCCATCCTGTCGTTGGCGCTCCTTATCTTTTCAAGGTCATCATCTGTGATCGCCCTGACATTTCCTTCGATTATTATCTTGTTGCAAACACTAAGAACTTCCTCAAGGCCTCCCTTTACGTTGACCCTGGTGCTGTTTTCCGACATTTTGTTAACGGTAGTCATTCTCTTCCTTTCGGAATCAAATGGTATTTCTGCCACACGCGGGAATTCCTTCTCCACGGTATCCTTGTGCATGTTATAGAGAATCCCGAAGTCAAGCAATGCAGTCTCGGTGGGATCGCCCGTATATTCAAACTTGCCGTCCTGGCTGGTCCTGATCTGGGCATCGGCGCAAAGCACTGAAATCAGCAGCAGCCTGTTTTCCTCATCATTCAGGACTGTTGCAGGTGAGGCCCTGTTAATTACATCGTGTTTATGATTGACATAAGCTTCTACTATGGTCATCTTATTCTGGGTCAGGGTACCGGTCTTGTCGGAACAAATGACCGTTGCGCTTCCCAGCGTTTCCACAGATGGAAGTGTCCGGATGATGGCGTTTCTTTTCACCATCCTCTGTACACCTATTGCAAGCACAACGGTTGAAACTGCGGGCAGGCCTTCGGGTATGGCTGCAACAGCAAGGCTCACTGCCGTCATGAACATGCTTATTACGGAGTTACCGTAAATGACCCCGACAATAAAAATGACTCCGCATATTATCAGGGCAGCGGTACCCAGGATCTTTCCAAGTTGTTCCAGCCTGCGGTTCATGGGGGTCTCGGTATCTACAGTCTGCTGGAGCATGTTGGCTATTTTCCCAACTTCTGTAAGCATTCCCGTGGAGACCACAACCCCGCGTCCCCTTCCATATGTGACCATTCCGCTCGAAAAAGCCATATTAACGCGATCGCCGAGAGCAGGATCCGTCATGATCAGGGGATCTGTTATCTTATCCACCGGTACCGATTCACCGGTCAGGGCTGATTCCTGTATTTTCAGATTGACGGCTTCAGTGAGACGGATATCCGCAGGAATCACAGCGCCGGTTTCAAGAATTACTACATCGCCCGGAACGATATCCTTTGTCGGAACCTCTTTTATTACACCGTCGCGCAGAACTTTTGTGAGAGGAGCAGCCAGGCTTTTCAGAGCTTCAAGGGATGTTTCGGCCTTTCTTTCCTGGAATGCCCCAACAAAGGCATTAAGTATAAGAATGCCCAATATCACAAAGGTGTCAAGAAGGCCTTCACCCTCCATTACTCCCACAACTCCCGATATCACGGCAGCGATCAGCAGGATTATTATCATAAAACTCCTGAACTGCCCGAAGAACATCGCGGCGAAGCTTTTCCTCCGCTTCGACAGCAACTGATTATAGCCGTGTTCTTCCAGTCTTCTTTTAACCTCATCAGTCCGTAAACCGGTAGTCGCATCAGTATTCAGCTGTTTTACTGTTTCACTGATGCTGAGATTGAAATATTTAGTCATTAAGGATATTTTTTAGTTGCTGTACCAGTTCCGGTACCGCCGGTACATAAGCAGCGCAAATGTAATCAGATTTTCTTTGCGTTATAACTAACGGAACTGATTCATCCTTACCAGAGACGGGTGTATTTAAGGTTTGACCGGCGCTTTTCCGGGATTCATATGTAAATATCTGATTTTAAGCTAAAATAATTTGGATCATTTTAATTTTTTTATTAGGTTTAGAAGAATTTATAAAACCTGAATCATGTCAAGGAAATTACTCTATCTTCTGGGTATTTTGCTGACAATACTGATCGGTACGATTTTACAGTGGCTTTTATCATGTGATTGTGGTCAGAAATCAGGGGCAGTTTTAGCTGAATCCCCCGGTCAGGGTGTTGTTGCAGTACCTGATAACGACGCCGGGCAAACGCCCGCCGTAATGCCTGACACTTCCGGGCAGTATGCCCTTGTGAAGTTCAGGGAAATATTTAATGCCAATCCTCTGGTATTGTATTTTGAGACCGGTAAGAATGAAACCCGGCTTACCGCGGAAGACCAGCAGAGTATCGCGGAGATCGCCGGATATATGAAAAAAGTTACTGAGGCGGTGGTTACCATTACGGGCCATACCGACAGCTCCGGCGACAAGGAAGCCAATGATCTTCTGGCTATGGAGAGAGCCAGGTTTGCCGGAGCCAGGCTCGTTGAAGGAGGTGTTCCAGAAAGCAGGAC
Organism: Bacteroidales bacterium; assembly: GCA_049294075.1. Lineage (GTDB taxonomy): Bacteria > Bacteroidota > Bacteroidia > Bacteroidales > VadinHA17 > LD21. Next base: position 10,635 of record JBAQCK010000035.1, read on the forward strand.
AGAGCTCGCATCCCGGGGACCTGATGAACCTGCGGCTGATAACGGCACTCCCGAAGGAAGGGCTTTGAACAGAAGAACAGTTATCCTAATCAAATAATCTGAATACCACCCAATATGTGTTTACTATGTATCCTCTTACCCGTACTGGTCGGCCTGATATGCGCCATTCTCGGCTACCTGCTTGGCCGCCTGTCATCAAAGAACACCGATGAACTGATCCGGCTGCGCGACGATCTCGAAGCATGCGGCAAGGAAAGGGAAAGACTTCTTTCACTTAACGCCACCTTTAAAAACGACATCGACGACTGGAGAAGCAGATACGGCAGTCTTAAAACAGAATTTGACGATTTCAGGCTGAATTTTGCAGCCTCTCCTGCTGCCTCAACCTTTGATGCTGCCCTGGCAGCCATGGCCTTTGGGAAAAAGATACGCCAGGATGACCTTAAAATTGTTGAGGGGATAGGACCCAAGATAGAAAAGCTGTTCCATAAAGCCGGTATCACCACCTGGAAAGCGCTTAGCGAAAGTGCAGTCGAAACCTGCCAGAAGATCCTTGATGAGGCCGGCCCTAATTACAGGGTGCATAAACCCGAAACCTGGCCGGAGCAATGCCGGCTGGCCTTCCTCAATCAGTGGAACGAGCTGAAGGAATGGCAGCGTACTCTTAGGGGAGGAAGAAAAGAATAATACCCCTATAGGAGAGCTTAAGTGGATTCCCAAGCCTTGATTTGATTTTTGCAGTTTTAAGCAGGCCTTTTTCCCACTCGATATCGGCTTCAAATCCTCCCCTTGCCATAGCCCCGCTTATATAGCCGGTTCCCCATTTTGCTGGTAATGCGGGAAGCAGCTCCACCTCTCCGGCATGTCCTTATTCTAGTGGTTAATTGATATTATTTCTTCAGAAGGTCCCTGATCTCTGAAAGCAATTCCTGGTCCTTGGTGGGAGCAGGGGGAGCTGCAGGAGCGGCTTCCTCTTTCTTCTTCATCGAATTGATAGCTTTTACCAGCAGGAACACTGCAAAAGCTATAATAAGGAAATCAATGGCAACCTGAATGAAATTACCGTAGTTCCATGTTACCGCCTCGGCAGTGTCGGTTGCCTGTTTTATGGTCATCTTTATGTCGGTGAAATTGACTCCTCCGAGAAGAGCCCCGATCGGTGGCATGATTATATCGGCTACCAGTGATGATACAATCTTCCCGAATGCTCCGCCGATGATAATACCAACAGCCATGTCAACCATATTGCCTTTTATGGCAAATGTTTTGAATTCGTCTAAGAATTTCATTGTGTCAGGTTTTAAAGGTTTATTATCAGAAATTATAAGAAAATCCTACGCCTAATATTTCCTTGAACTGTACTCTTTTGCCTGGAGCTTCAAATGCTTCGAATTCTCCGTTGTTGTTCCTGTCGACCGGCACCATGATATCGTCGTCGTAGATAAGGACTGTGTTGAAGGTTACCGAGATGAATTTATTTACTTTCAGCCCAATGAGGTTTTCCCATGTGACGTCGATATTCTGGGGGTTATTGGCATAGTTTGAGAACATGTCAATTTTGGAAGTGAGAGCCACATTCTTAAGAAATTCATTTTTGAAATCGTTTTTTGACCATATTGCCCTGATATAACCTCCTGTTTCGCCTCTTGATGTCTCTCCGGGCTCAACTCCGAAGGCACCTGCATCCGAAAGATCCTCGTCGGTCACGAAGGTGAATTTAGATGTCAAAGGTGCAACAAAAGCGCTGAAATATGGGTTGGGCTTATAGTCGAGACCGGCTGCGAAAAGCAGGTAAGCGGGAGCAAAAAGATCGGATATCTTCTTATCGGTGTCGGGGTATTTGTATCCGGGGCGCATCTGAGTCCTGAAGTTTGCAAGTGCTGACCAGTAGAACTTCCCGAATGCCTCCCTGCCATATTTTGAAAGCAGGTCGATTTTATCATCGGTCTTCATCACGTCATCCTTGCCCTGTTTCAGGATACCATACCCGAGGTCGAGTGAATTGTCCCATGCCGATTTGCCCTGTTTATAGTTGGCAAACGTGCTGAATATTCCGTTTACGGCAGCTGAGTTCTGGCCTCCGGCTGCCCAGTTGGTAAGAGAAGTCTGGGAAAGGTTTAAGGCAAAAAGGCCTCCTTTTTTCCAGCCCATAATGGTGTCGGTATTCATTGTTTTAAGTTTCTTCTCGGCCTCAGTTACCTGTGCCATTGAAGCGGTGGCAAGCATAAGAAAAGCCACAGGCACAATTAAAAATCTTGATTTCATGGTGGGAGATTTAATTAAGCACATGCTAAAGAGATAAAAATAACCGCATTGAAATCTCAATGCGGTTATTAAAACAGGGATTTACCTATTTTTCAACTTC